>CAZRQI010000021.1:0-19603 GCA_964602025.1 uncultured Veillonellaceae bacterium | reverse complement strand
ATTTTAACAGCGCTCTTGTTTTCCGATCCGGCCCCCTTGGGCGCGAGTTTGATTTTCACTTTGTCGCCGGTCACGATCCGGGTATGAATTACCGCCGGCGTATTGTCTTTGGTGTTTTTGCGTTCGAACAACGGATCCGATACCGCCGACTTCCGCAGATAATAATCCACATAGCCTTTGGCCACTCCCGCATGGATCGCCTCTTCCAACGATCCGCCGGTGAAGTGGACATCCTGCCCGACATCGATGAAAATAACCGCCAGACCTGTGTCCTGACAAATCGGCATATCCTCGTTGCGGGCGATATCGGCGTTCTCCATCAACTGGCCGATGATTTCCTGGCCGCTGGGAGAGGGTTCGGCCGCTTGAGCCTTCTGAAATGCCTCATAAACATCTTTGGGCAGATAGCAACAAGCTTCTTTGGACAGTTGCGCCACGGCTGCCGTGATTTCCGCCACGGGTATTTCACGCATGAATCATCATTCCTTTCCTCGTTATCCTATCAGTATTAAACAGGGACATCCCGCCCTGGTTAATACAATCCGACCAATTTCCACCAGAACGAGCCAATGCCCAGAAACACAACCATATTGATGACCGAAACTACAAAACCGAGGCTCCAGAAAGTTCCTTGCGGAACATAGCCGGCTCCATAATAAATCGGCGCGGGACCAGTCGCATAGTGGGTAATTCCACCCATCAGGGCAGATATAACACCCAATGACATTGCCGCCAGGAACGGCGGCGCGCCGGCGCCCACCGCCACGGCGAGAAACGCTGCATACATCGCGGTAACATGCGCCGACAAACTGGCAAACGCATAGTGGGAATACATGTATGCCACCAACAAAATTCCCAACGCGACCTGCCAGGAAATTCCGACCAGCGAACCAGCAACCAGTTTGGCAAACCAGGCAATGACGCCGACTTTGTTCAGAGCGCCGGCCAGACTGATCAGCCCGCCCATCCAGATCAACGTGTCCCAAGCACCTTTTTCTTCCAGAACATCTTTCCATTCAATAGCTTGTCCAATCAACATCAACCCGACGCAAACGATGGCGACCACGGTCGCATTGATTTTTGTAAAGCTGGAAGTGGCCCAAAGGACCAGCGCCAGCAGGAATACACCCGCCACCACTTTTTCGCCCATTGACATCGGTCCCATTTTTGTAAGTTCTTTGTGGGCAATCTCTTTGGCTTCTGGAGTCTTGTGGATTTCCGGCGGATAAATCTTGTACAGGACGTATGGTACAATCGCCAGGCTGATCAATCCGGGAACAATGCCGGCAATCGCCCAAGTTCCCCAGCTCAGGTCGACCTTGGCGACCTGCATGGCCATGGCGGCGCACAGGGAGTTCGGCGCCACCGCCGTCAGGAACATGGCGGAAGTGATCGTGTTGCCCTGAAAAGCTGTCTTCATCAGATAAGCGCCGATTTTCCGGGAACTTTCCCCCGGTTCGGAGCCGAAAGCCGAGGCCAGGCTGCGTACGATCGGATACATGATGCCGCCGCCGCGCGCCGTGTTCGACGGTGTCGCCGGCGAAATGATCAAGTCGCTGAGCACCAAGGCATAGCCCAGCTTGAGGGAGCTGTCGCCGATGGCGCCCATGATTCTATAGGCAATCCGCTTGCCCAGACCTGTCTTGATGAAGCCTTTGGCGAATATGAAGGCCGATACGATCAACCACATCGTGGTGTCGCCGAAGCCCGTCAGAATCTGCGCCGGGGTCAGAACCTTCAACAGACCGGCGATGCCCAGGCCAATAAAGGCGACGGCGCCGATTGGCAGCGGTTGCAGAATAAAGCCGAGAATCGTGGCCGCAAAAACAGCCACCAGATGCCAAGCCTGCGGTTTCAAGCCGGCGGGAGTAGGAATGAACCAGAGAATAAGTCCGACTGCGACTGCGATAAGTCCGTTTCTTAGGTTTTTACTCATGAAATTTCCTCCTTCTCTGTTTTGATGAACCATGTTTGATGAACCATGGAATTACGGTCTGTCCATAAACTTTTTTCATGGGCGCAAAACAGACAGACCAAATGAGCAGGCCCGGACTCCTACATATATTTACTATAACATTCAGACTCTTCATTAATCCAATAGATGAAGAACATGATATAATAAATTATAGTAATGATCCGAACGAAAACCTTGGGAAAGAATGAGGAGTCCGCATGGAAATCCGGCAATTGGAGTACTTTGTTTCAGTCGTGGAAACCAGCAGTTTTACCCGGGCAGCGGAAAAACAGTATGTGAGTCAGCCATGCATCACGCATTCCATCCGTAAACTCGAAGAAGATCTGGGAATCGATCTGTTCGATCGCAGCCAAAAAAAAGCGGTGTTGACGGATGAGGGAAAACTCTTTTATACGCGGGCCTGCAAATTATTGCATGAATTGCAGGACACGCTGTCGGAAATGAACGATCTCCGCACCTTGGCGCGTGGCACGATTAAATTGGCCATCCCGCCGATGATCGGATCCTGTCTTTTCCCCTACTTGTTTACCAGTTTTCAGACCCAATACCCCCAACTGACCCTTAATGTGTATGAAGAAGGATCTTTTGCCGCCAACCGCCTCATCGAACAGGAAGAACTTGATTTAGGAATTATCATATTGCCGGAAGAAAATCATGGTTCGCTGGAAACTGTTCGCCTCACGCAACAGGAAATCCTGCTGACAGTATCCCGGAAACACCCGCTTGCGCGAAGACAATCCGTAACTTTTGACGATTTGCGGCAGGAAAAGTTCATTTTGTTGAAAAATAATTTTTTCCAGCGCCATGCTGTTTTAAAACGATGTCAGGCGGATGGAGTCGAACCCAACATCGTATTCAACTCCGGTCAAATTGAAACGGTAAAATCACTGGTTGCCCACGACGTTGGAATATCCTTTCTGATGCGGATGGCGTTGGAGGGATTGGTGGATATCGTCGGAGTGCCGCTTAATCCACCGATTCATGTCCAAATCGGTCTGGCCTGGAAAAAAGGCCGTCAGCTGTCGCCCTCTTCCCGGGCTTTTATCAATCTTGTTTCTTCCCAGACTGAAAACGCCTTGGCGTTACCCCTGGATCATCCGCCAACCCGACGCCGTTGAACATGTTCCTTGGAGAAAGGCGCAGTCTGCCATTGAGGCGACTGCGCCTTTCTCCATGTTAGGATGAGTTATTCTTGCCCGTATTGTTTTTTGATCATCGGTTTGATCCCGCCGCTTTCCAGGATATTCAGCACATATTCCGACAACGGCTGGGCTTCGGCGCTGGCGCCGGTGGTTTCGTTCACCACTTTGCCAGTAGTCATGTCGACGCTCAGAGCATCGCCGCGCTTCACAATCTTGCTGATCCCGGGGCATACAATCAGCGGAACCCCCAGATTAATCACGTTTCGGTAAAAAATTCGTCCGAACGAATCCGCCAAAATAGCGCCCACGCCTGCAGATTTCAGCGTGATTGCCGCATGCTCGCGGCTGGAACCGCAGCCGAAGTTGGTCGAGGCAACGAGCAGATCCCCTGGTTGAACTTCCTTCACAAAATTCGGATCAGCCCCTTCCAGCGCGTGCTTGCCGATCTGATCCGGCTCTGTCAGGTCGAGAAACCGGCCGGGATAAATCTGATCCGTGTCGATATTCGCTCCATACACGAAGGCTTTGCCTTTCAATACTTTTTGCATTCTTCTCACCCCTACTTCAGATATTCCGTCGGGTCGACAATTTTTCCCGTCAGCGCCGCTGCTGCGACCGACGCCGGAGATCCGAGATAAATATTCGCTTTTGTCGATCCCATGCGGCCGGGGAAGTTTCGGCTGGAAGCCGTAATGCAGGTTTCGCCGGCACCGAGCATTCCTTCGTGCGTGCCAAGACAGGCGGCGCAACCCGGCGTCACGAAAGTGGCTCCCGCTTCCACGAGAGTCTTCATTGTGCCGTTGGCCATCGCTTCCAGCAGTACGTTCTTGGATGCCGGAACCACAATGAAGCGGGTCCGGGGATTGATTTTCTTGCCATCCAGAATCTTGGCGGCAATGGCCAGATCGTCCGCCCGTCCGCCCGTACAGGTGCCAAGGAACGCCTGGTTCACGGGCGTCCCAACATATTTTGCAATCGGCGCGACATTGTCGACGCTATGCGGTGCGGCGATCTGCGGTGTCATTCCCGTAACGTCGAAGGTGTGTTCGGCGGTATATTGATAGCCGGGATCTGTCGTGAAAATATCATAATCGTGTTTGACTTTTCCCTTAAGGAACTCTAGCGTTATTTCATCCGGTTGGATGTATGCCGTCTTTGCGCCCAACTCGGTCGTCATGTTACATAGGGCCATCCGTTCCGAAATACTGAGTTGCTTAAGAACCGGCCCGGTAAATTCCACGGCCCGGTAAACCCCATAATCAGCACCCAGCGAACCGATTACTTTCAGAATGACATCTTTGGCGTATACACCTTTCGCCAACGTTCCTTCCAGATTGATCCGGATAATTTCCGGAATCCGGAACCATAACTGCCCCGTCACCATGATAATGGCAAGGTCGGTAGCGCCAACGCCAGTGCCAAATGCGCCGAACGCGCCGTGAATGGTTGTGTGCGAATCGGTGATCACCAAAACCTGTCCCGGGTATACCAATCCCTTGTCCGCCATAATCTGGTGGCAAACGCCTTGATCAACATCCATCAGCAGATCGATTCCCTGGTCCCAGCAAAATTCCCGGAACTGCTTTTGGTTATCCGCCTGCATGATGGTCGACGCCGGCGCATAGTGATCCAGAAAAACAACAACCTTCTTCGGGTCATGGACTTTCTTTCCGCCCATCTCATGAAAAGAGCGGATCGTCTGCAGATACAGGTCATTAATTCCCGCCATATCCACTTTGCAATTGACGATTTCGCCCGTCGTTACCGCCGCTTTTCCGGCAGCTCTAGCCAGTATTTTTTCTATCGCATGCATGAAACAGCAACCCTCCTAATATTACTTCGTCGGTTTGGCATTGAGCGGAACCGTGATCGCGCCCATGGGCATTAGTGTGATTGTTGGCTTGGGCCCTAATTTTTCATAGGCGATTTTCAGCGCTTCCTCGATTGTTTGGGCCGGGGTAAACAGCAACATTTTCGCAAACTCCGGTTCCATGCAGGATACCAGAATGAATTCGGCTTTTTTCATCAGACGGGTCACCGCGTAGGCTTTGTGGGCGCCAATTTCAAAGTTTTGCCGCAGTGCTGTCTCGATACCGTCCGGGGTCTTGTGCTCTTTCATCATTTTCTCATATTGGGCGGAACCCGAACCTTCGCAGCACTCGCCGAGGATGATGACCACGCCGCCTTCCCGGACAGCGCACCAGGCATTATCCATCGTCTTTTGCAGCTGATACACATTGATATCCTTGGGGAACCCGCCGCAGGAAGCGATCACCAGATCCGCTTCCTTTTTTACTTTGGCGCCGTAAACTTTGTCGACCATCTTGCAGGCTTCCTTGTGGGCCTCGACGTAGTCGCCGGCATAGACCGCCAGGAATCGTTTTTCTTCATCCAGCACAACATTGATCAGGAACGAGGGACGGCACATTTCCGTGCCTTCAACTTGATCATGGTACACGGGATTGCCTTCCAGCTTGCCGATGACTGCGTTGGGATCGAACATCATGCTGTGATTGTGCCGGATCGTCTCATAAGCAGCAACGCCCGGCAGCATCGCCTTTCGACCGCCGCCAAACCCGGAAAAGAAGTGGTGGACGATTCCTCCCGTGCAGATGATATGGTCGACTTCCGTAACCAGTTTGCTGAAGCCGACTTTCGTGCCGCGGGAAGTCGTGCCAAAATATTGGATCGTGCTATCATCCCGGCAATCCGGATTATACATCTTCACCCGCTTGGCTACGGCTTCACCGACCGCTTCCACCATTTCCTCTTCGCTCATGGAGTGATGCGTTCCCAACGCAAACACAATCCGCATGTTGGCGTCGGGAATACCGACTGCATTCAGTTCATCCATCATCACCGGCAAAAACACATAGCTTCTTGCCACCCGGGTCGGATCATTGACAATAAACGCAACAGTTTGCCCGGGCTTGACGATTTCCCGCAGCGGCGGCGCACCGATCGGGTTGCGGATGGCCTCCAAAACCGCTGCCGCCGGATCGGGAAGGGCAGGAAACTCATTGATCACCAATTCATCCATCACCAGCGCCGGGTCGAGGGAAAATTTCACTTCTTTTTTGCCATACTTGAAACTGTACTCTTTCATGTTTCTCCGTCCTTTCATTCATGAAATCAGCAAACTGTTTCAGTTTGCCGGAAGCGTTCATCGCTTCCGCAACGGCTTCCTTGCACGCTAATCCCAAAAGTGGTCCGTCCCTCTATCACTTCCTTCCAAAATAGAATCAGCAAAAAAATCCATCCATCACTTTCCTATGCAAAAATAATGCCAACGTCATTTTTTAGCCATTTCGCGCTTGTTGCACGAATATTTTCAATTGCAAGTGTTGTTATGAAACAAAAAACGTGTTATCTTTGTCTCATAATGTTTCATAACGTTTCACAGGAGGTTGTCAGATGATTGTTTTCCTGGCGCCGGATAAAGAAATCTTCGCTACCGCCACTGCAACATTATCCGAAAGTCATCCCGACATCCGGATCGAACAGGGGTTGTTGAGCGCCGGGGTGCTGCGCGCCCGCGAGCTGGCCCAACAGGGCGTGGATATTATTATTACCCGGGGCGGAACCGCTTCCGAAATCAAAAAGGCATTGCCCGACATGACCGTTGTCGAAGTACCCATAACCGGATTCGATATTCTGCGCACCATCGACGCGGCCCGTCAGCATGGCCCGCGCATCGGTGTTGTCGCCTTTCCCTCGATGGTTATCGGCATTGATTGTTTGGCGCCGATTCTTGCTGTGGAGCTTCGCCACTATCTGATTGAAAATGAATATGAAGCGGAGTTTCAGGTTCTCCAGGCCTTTCAGGAAGGCGCCGATGTCGTAATCGGCGGCGTGATAACCTGTCAGGCGTCAAAAAAACACAAGGTTGCCCACGTTATGATCCGAAGCGGCGCCGAAGGAATCCTGCAGGCGGCGCAAGAAGCACGACGCATCTACGAGGCCCGTCTGCTGGAAAAGCTCAAGAGCACCTTGTTTCGAACGGTATTGGACTACTCGTACGAAGGAGTCGTCTCCATCGATCGGGACGAAAGAATTGCCATCTTCAATCCGGTCGCGAGCCGGATCACCGGAATTCCCGGACCGGACGCATTGGGAAAACCGATTGCGCAGGTGCTACCCCGGCTGAGTCTCGACCGGCTGATCCATACGGGGCGGGAAGAACTCGGTCAGATTATCGAGTTCCGAGGCGCGCAAATTCTCTGCAACAAAATCCCCATTCTCGTCAACGAAAAAATTTCCGGCGCAGTAGCCACCTTTCAAGACACCGGAAAAATTCAGCAATGGGAAGCCGCGATTCGCAAAAAAACTTTTGCCGGTGGCCACACAGCGACGTTTACGTTTGCCGATGTCATTGGGTCCAGTCAGGCAATACGCGATGCGGTGGCGATCGCGAAAGAATTCGCCGTTACCGATTCGTCGGTGCTGATCACCGGGGAAACCGGTGTCGGCAAAGAGGTCTTCGCGCAAAGCATCCACAACGCCAGCCCGCGTGTCCAAAAGCCGTTCGTTGCCATCAATTGCGCCGCATTACCCGCCCAGATCCTTGAGAGCGAACTCTTCGGCTATGTAGGCGGCGCTTTTACTGGGGCCAACCAAAAAGGAAAACCGGGATTACTGGAAATTGCCCATGGCGGAACCTTGTTTCTGGATGAAATCGCCGAAATGGATTATGCCATTCAAAGCAAATTGTTGCGAGTAATACAGGAACGGAAAGTAATGCGCCTTGGCAGTGACCGGGTTTTACCGGTGGATGTACGGATCATTGCCGCCACAAACAAAAATCTCAAACAGCGGGTTTCCGAACGTCAATTCCGCGCCGATCTCTATTACCGGCTCAATGTTTTGCGATTACGGTTGCCGCCTTTGCGGGAGCGTCGCGAAGATATCGGGCAGTTTGCCAGGGCGATGCTTCGCCGCTTTGCAAGGAGTTCCACGCAAACCTTGCAATGGAAACCGGAAGCCATTGCCAGTCTAACCCGTTATGAATGGCCGGGAAATATCCGGGAACTCCAGAATACCGTGGAAAGAATCGTTGCGGTGTGCCGTCAGGACCTGATCACGCCCGAACTGGTCATCCGAATGATGCGCGATGATGAGGAGGAAACCGGCAAACCGGAAGCCCTGCTTCCCGCGGCGGGCAGCGCCGCTGAATTGCGCCAGGCTTTGGCCAAAACCCGGGGCCGGCAACAGGAAGCAGCCGCCCTGCTGGGCATAAGCCGTTCCACGCTTTGGCGACGGATGAAAGCACTCGGGCTACGCGAGTAGAAGCGCTGGAAATGGCGTCGCAATGGCTATTTCTCGGCGCGATACCCGATCAAGTCCTTGATGACTTCACCGGCCAGAATCAGACCGGCTACCGAAGGCACAAAGGAAATACTTCCCGGAACCTGGCGCCTTGCTGGACCGGGCCGGGTTGGAGCCGGCGGACAACTGCACTGGGGCTGTCGACAGGAATTCACTTCATCGTTCGGCGTCAACGGTTTTTCTTTTGAGTACACCACTTTCAAATCCTTGACGCCACGTGCGCGCAACTCATACCGCATGACTTTCGCCAGCGGACAAACCGATGTCTTGTAAATGTCCGCCACTTCAAACCGGGTCGGATCCATTTTATTGCCGGCGCCCATACAACTGATCACCCGGATTCCCCGGCTTTGGCCCCGGACAACCAGATCGATCTTGGCGGTCACCGTGTCAATGGCATCTACAATGTAATCGCAGGGATTCACAAAAAATTCTTCCGCATTCTCCGGCAAATAGAACTTGGCGATCCCCGCCACCGTCGCCTGTGGATTGACTTCCAATACCCGCTCCCTCATCACTTCCACTTTGAGACGCCCGATCGTCCGGGTTGTTGCGTGCAATTGCCGATTGATATTGCTCGGGCAGACGCTATCATCGTCCACTAGGGTCAGCTTTCCGACGCCGGCCCGGGCCAGCCCTTCCACTACAAAACTGCCCACTCCGCCAATCCCGAAAACCATCACATGGCTTGCCGCCAGTTTTTCCAAAGCCGCCGCGCCAATCAGCAGCTCCGTCCGGGAAAAAAAATCCAATTCCGCCATTCGTCATTCCCCCCGCTTTTCAGGCCCGGCATCCGTCTTGGGCTTTATTTTTTTTGTATCGCCGGAGCCGCTTGTTGTCAACAGGACGCCGGACATCACAAACGCCATTCCGGCGATATGAGACCATGTCACCGTTTCCCCGTAAAACAGCGCCGCGATCAATACCGCTGCGACCGGCATCAGGTTGATATAGGCGCTGGCTTTGCCGGCTCCTATCTCGCGCACCCCGATATTGAACACCAAAAAAGCGATGAAGGACGCAAAAATCGCCAGGTAGGCAAGTTCCGCCGCAACTTGCAAAGAGATTCCGGGCAATTTGCCCCAACCCCGTTCCGGCAGGGACGCTAACAGCAACAATATTCCTCCTGCCAGCATGGAACCAGCGGTAGCCAGCGTGGGAGAAATTCGTCGCATTATAATTTTCCCCAAAATGGCGTAACTCGTCCAGGTAACCACCGCCGCCAGCAAAATCAGCTCGCCTTTATTCAGGGAAAGTGAAAGCAACGCGGACAGATCCCCGCGGGTAATGACAATTAGGACGCCAAGAAAGGAAAGCCCCGCCCCCAGTCCCTGACGAATACTCCAACGTTCGCCGAGAAACAAACCGGCAACCAAGGAAGTCGTCACTGGATTCACCACAATAACCAACGCTCCGTTAATGGCCGATGTATACTGCATGCCAATATTGAACAGGGCATTGTAGCCAAAGATGCCAACGGCGCCAAGCCCCAGCAGCCCTGGCCAGGAGTCCCTGACCGCCGCCCACTCCCATTCTCCCCGTTTCATGGCCCAAAGCGACATCAACGTCCCCGCGCATAAAAAACGAACCGCCGCCACGGTAAGTGGCGGCAGCTCAGTCAGCACATGTTTCGTCGAGCCAAATGCGCCACCCCAAAATAAAGGAGCCAACAACATCAACAGATAAATTCCCGCCCGACTTTTTGCCAACCCGCATCATCCTATCCCTTTTCATTACGCAATATCAATTCTCCCAATCGACTACGACGTAAGAACCCAAATTTTTGAACCAAAGGCTTTGCTCCTCCACTGCCGTCAGGGCTTCCCGAACTCGCGCCTCGTCGGCGCTTCCCTCCATGTCCAAAAAGAACAGATAGGCGCCCAGACTTGTCCGCGCCGGCCGCGACTCAATTTTTGTCAAGTTGACATCCCGCTTGGCGAATTCCGCCAAAATCCGGTACAAACTTCCCGGCTTCGATCCATCGATTTGACAAACCACCGAGGTTTTGCTGCGTTCCGCCCGGGATGAATCCGCCGCCTGCACCCGCAACGTTACAAACCGGGTACAGTTGTTCGCCGTGTCCTGAATATCCGCCGCTATGATTTCCAACCTATACAATGCGGCGGCGCTCCGGCTGCCAATGGCCGCCAGGCCGGATTCTCCCTCCGCAACCCGCCTTGCGGCTTCCGCCGTACTTTCAACCGGACGGCACTCCGCCCGGGGATGGAGGCGAGCCAGAGTCCGGCGGCACTGCGCCAACGCCTGGGGATGGGACAATACAACATTCACCTTGCGGCCGGTTTCCCGCGCCAACAGATTGTGACGAACCGGCATCACAATTTCCCGGGTAATGAGCAGTTCCACTTCATGAGCCAGTGTGTCCAGCGTGATATTGACAGATCCTTCCAATGAATTCTCGATCGGAACGACACATTCGGCTATTTCCCCCGACGCCACGGCCCGGATGGCAGCGTCAATCGAAGAATACGGCTGCAATGCCGCCGCATCTCCAAACAGCCGCAAAGCCACTTCCTGGCTATATGTGCCTTGCGGTCCCAAAAATCCTATCCGCCGAAGCGATGGATACATTCCCGTTTCGTTCAAGAATCGCCGTTCCTTTCTATTCCGCCCTCTGGCCGGCATGCGAATTGTGTTCCAACCACGCCGCACTTTCCTTATTCATCGCCTTGGCGCCGTGTATCAAGGCGTCCAGCGGCGTCAGTTCCTTCGTATTGCTGCCAAACATCCCCGCATTTACCGTCGTCCCGTCACTCACCCGGAAAACGGCCTGGTTCAGAGAAACATAGTAGGTATTCGCCTCACGCACCCGAACCGCCTGTATTTCCGGTACGACAAGCAAAGTGCATCCCGCCTTGGCGGCTTTGTCAAAATAAGTTGCAGAAGCGGCTTCCGCCCGATCCACCACATTCCCCGCCGAAATCAGCTCGTATTCATTCCACAAGGCTTCCTGCATAAAAGGAAATTCGTTTTTTAAGGCCGGCGGCAGACTGTTTTTGATCGGGGCAATATATAGGCGCGGTTTGCCCGGCACCGGTTCCGACGGGCTGACAATTCCTTCATTTATGGCGGCGCGCCGCTTGGGATAGTAATTTCGCAGCGCCATGTCCACATAAACAGGCACATCATGGCCGAAATAGGATTTAAGCGTCTCCGGAGTTTTCCAGACCACCTCACGTCCAATATGCCGATATCCGCCAAAGACTCGCCGCAAGGCGATCGGAACCGGATCCGCGTCCATTACAAACCGGGTCACGGCAACTCGCCCGTCGTATTGCGCGGCAAAGGTTTCATTTCCCACGGCCGGAGCGCCAAATGTGACGACTTCGATTTGATCCGGACGCACCCCCATGTCCAGGAGCCGGGCCGCCGCCAAGGTCACCACTGCCCCTCCCAGACTGTGCCCTACCAGAACCACTTTATCCTGCTTGTCCTCTTTTAGAATATTGGCCAACCGCCGCATTGTACCGGCTTGCGCATCATTGGACTGAGCGGATTCCGCCTCCAGCAGCAACTGCGTCGCTTGATTGAAGCCCTCATGCACTCGCGGCACATCCGGCGATAAATCCTTGCGGGCTGCATTCTCAGCGAATTCCGGCAACGTCTTGCCGGCGAAATAGACCTTTCTTGTTCGCAGGTCGAGTTTCGCGTCCCGCACGCTTTCCGTCCCCGCTACGGCCAGCAGATACGTATCCTGTTCCGACGTGGAGGTGGTATCCCAGGCCAGCATATATTTGACGTCCACCTTTTCACTGACCTGCTTGAACGGCTCAATCCGCCAGCCTTCCTGCTCGAAAGCCGCTACCGCCAGACTGCCGGGGCGGCTGTTATATGCAGCCATGCAGGCGGCTGCGGCAATATAAATCTTCTTGGCTTCCAAATAATCCGCCATGGTTCCGGCCAACGCCGTCAATGGGCAAGCCACCGCAAACACAACTACCAAAAGGATGGCCACAAATCTCATTTTCCGTTATTCCTCCGCTTCTTCAACGTGTCTCATCGCACAGCAACCCTTGATTGCGCAATAAACTGCAGAAAGGATCCAAAAGTTCCGGGTCAAATTGGCTGCCCGAAAACTTGCGTAATTCCGCCACAGCTTCCGTTGCCGGCATTGCTTTGCGGTACGGACGGTCGCTGGTCATCGCGTCATAGGCGTCAACGATCGACAGGATCCGGCATTCCAATGGAATGTCCGACCCAACAAGACCGATCGGATAGCCGCTCCCGTCCCACCATTCATGGTGGCGTAAAATCCATTCCGCAATATGCAGCAAATCCACGGATGACAATGCAATCCGATAACCGATTTCGCTGTGCCGGCGCATTTCCTCCCGTTCCGCCTCGTCCAGAGCCCCCGGCTTAAACAGGATCGCGTCACTGATGCCGACTTTGCCGATATCATGAAACTTGGCAAACAACTTCATGGCATCCTGTTGACTGGCATCAAAACCAAGTTCGGCGGCCAATCCGCTGACTAAAATTTCCAGGCGCTCCGCATGACCTTCCGTAATAAAATCCCGCGCTTCCAACAGCGTCATGACCGTGTTCACGATCCCGCTGCGTGTGCTCTGCGAACGGAGCAATTTTTCCCGGCGAACCTGATTGTCGGCGTCGCGAAGCAATACATTCAGTTCGAGCGGTTTGGCGGCAGCGACTGCATAACCGATGGATAAGCTGAGAAAAGTATCCTTGTTGTTGTCGTTGTAGGCATCCACCGCTTCCCGCAACTTCCGGCACAGAGATTCAGCTTGTTTGCGGTCCGCTCCGGGACGGATCAGCGCAAATTCATCCCCGCCGACCCGGGACAAGATATCCCCGGTCATCACCAATTCGCTCAACAGCACCGCCGTCATGACCAGACGCTGGTCTCCCGCCGCATGGCCCAAAGTATCATTTGTCATCTGCAGCCCGTCGATGTCACAGGCAATCAGGGCGCATGGCAAGGACATGGAATCCCGTCGCCGCTGAAACTCGAATTCCAGAAAAGTTCGGTTGTAGAGTCCGGTCAAGGCATCATGCGTACTTACATGATGCAGCATGGCATCCGCCCGCTTGCGTTCGGAAACATCACGCAAAATGGCCACGGCGAATATATCGGCGCCTAAAAATACTACGTCGATGGATCCCTCCACGGGAACCCGCGAACCGTTGATACGGCGGAATTCCGTGGAAAACTCCTGCCGCCGGCCAGTTTGCGCATCGACATTGTTCAACCGTTGCAGTACAACTCCCGCAGTCGGAAACAAATCGCCCAAATTCGACTCGAACAGACGCTCCCTTGAAAAACCCAGAATGGAACAAGCCGATTCGTTGGCGTCCACGATGGCCCCGGACGGCAACCGAACCATCAGAATGCCATCATTCACTTTGTCCAGCAGCTTCCGAAACGTTTCCAGTTCCGCCAGACGTTTTTGCAATTCCGGGTAATAATTTTTGCGGATGGAATTTTCGCCGAGTCCGATCAACTTTTCCCGGAGAAAATCGGGCTGCCGGTCAGAGAACTTCTTCATAAATCGCTTCGATCTCCTGTTTGCTCATCACCATCGGATTCGTCGCCATACAGGCGTCCTGCATGGCAAATTCAGCAAGTCGGGGGAGGTCCGTTTTTTTGACTCCCAGACGTCCAACCGTCGGAGATATTCCCACCTTTTCACGCAAAGAAGCAATTGTCCGTACCAATAGGGCCGCTTTGGCCTGGCTGTCCAATCCAGTCAGGGAAAGTCCCATGGCCTCCGCAATCCGATCATACCGTTCCGGACAGGCCGGATAGTTGAACGCAACGACTCCGGTCAATAATATCGCATTGCATTCGCCATGCGGCAAATCCAGATATCCTCCCATGCTATGCGCCATTGCATGAACCGCTCCCAAAATCGCATTGGAAAAGGCCAAGCCGGCCTCCAAACTGGCCAGCATCATGGCGCCCTGGTAGTCAAGGGAGCCCGGCGAGGCTACTGCGCCAGGCAGATTCGCCGTTATCAGACGGATCGCTTCAAGGGCATGCAAGTCGGTAATCGGCGAATGCGCCGTAGACACATAGGCTTCGATCGCATGCGTCAGAGCATCCATCCCTGTACAGGCAATTTGATACGGCGCGAGCGTTGTCAAGGTCTGGGGATCGATCAACGCCACATCCGGCACGACCGCCTTGCTGACAATCGCCATTTTGGTCCGGCGATTGGTATCGGCAATAATCGCAAACTGGGAAACATCGGCCGAACTCCCGGCGGTGGTCGGAATGCAGATCAATGGCGGAATTGGATACTCCACCATGTCGACCCCTTCAAATTCCTCAATGTCGCGCTCATGGCTGGCCACAATGCCGATCGCCTTGGCGCAGTCCATTGGACTGCCGCCGCCCACGGCAACAATCAGATTGCAACCGGCGCTTTCATACAAGCGGGCACCGGCTCTGACCTCCGAAGTTTTCGGATTTTCCGTAACGTCTTCGAAAATGACGCAGGGAATCTCCGCCTGCTTGAGACTGTCAATCACACGGTCCACCCATCCCGAAGCCCTGACGCCGGGATCGGTGACCATCAGCACTTTCTTGCCGCCAAGATTGCGGGCATATTGTCCCGCCAGATCAATCGCGCCCTCACCAAACAGAAACTCCGGCGCCACAAATTTCCGCAACGCCCATTTTGTGCTCATCCGGATAACCTCCCCACGCCATCCTGAATCCCATCACAACGGGGTTTTCACACGACACTAATCGCAGCTGTTTTCCAACAATGATATTGATGATTATTGCATTTATTCGACATGGAACCGCCGTGTCCTGCACAAAGTCTTGGCGGAAATTCGCCTGTTATTCCCAAAGCTTTACTGTTCGGAATCGCCGGAAATCGCTTCGAGGTTTTTCCCCCGGGTTTCAACGCCCAACAAAGCAACCGCCAAGCCAGCCAGCACAAAGCCAATCGCGACAATCGACAAAGTCAGATACAAGCCGATCAAGGGATAGAGAAAACCTACCGTCGTAGGCGCCAGCATGCCCCCAATCCTGCCCCAGGAATTCGCCAGGCCGGTCCCGGTGCCGCGCACCTCTGTCGGGTAGTTTTCCGGCGTATAGGCGTACACGATGGAGTATGCGCCAGCCATAAACACCACTGCCAGTGTCCCACAACCCAGCATGATCTCCACCGGCAATTTTTCCGCCAATGCCCAGCCATAAAACAGGCTGGTGATGCCGGCCAGAATCAGATATACAGCAATTGGCATCTTGCGGCCGATCTTATCCGCCAGATACGATCCCATAATTCCGCTGGGAATCCAGGCGAGATTCATGATAAAGACATAACCGATCGAAGCGTACATGGAATATCCCGCCTGTTTCAACAAGGTGGGCAGCCAGGTGTTCAATCCCCAATAGCCGAACATGAGACAAAACCACAAGATCCAGAGCATCACCGTTCGTTTGGCGTATAGCGGGCGGAACAGGATGCCGAATTTGTTACCTGTCTGCAGGCTGATTTTGGGTATGGGCTTGGCTGGCGGCAGAGGGTGGCCCAACTCCAGCTCAATTTTTTGTTCCATCAGTCGAACCTGTGCTTCGGCCTCTTCCGGCCGATTTTGGATCATAAACCAACGGGGAGATTCCGGAATATCCCGACGCAAAAACCACACCAGAAAAGCCGGCGCCACACCGGCGAAGAATGCGCTGCGCCAGCCGAACGCCGGAACAAGGAAAAAAGCGACTCCCGCCGCCAACAACATTCCCCCGCCCCATAAAGCCTCGGCCAGCCCATTCAAACGCCCCCGGTACTCGCTCGGCATCATTTCGCTTACATACGTGAACACAACCGGCTGTTCTCCGCCCAGTCCCAATCCGGTGAAAAAGCGCATGACCAACAGCGCTTCATAACTGTGAATAAAACCCGTCGCCGCCGTCCCGACGGAAAAAAGCAGCAACGTAATTTTAAATACCTTTAGTCGACCCAGTTGATCGGCAATCATCCCGCCAGTTAACGCCCCAACAAACATCCCCAGAAAAGATACGCTGAACGCAATGCCGATCTGCACCGGTGATAAGGCCAAGTCCTTGGCCAGGGCCGGCATGATGAAACTCAGAAGGGCAATATCAAATGCGTCAAAAAGATAACCGGTCGCTGTCAACGCAAAAATTTTCTTATGGACCCCGGACAAGGGCATCCGTTCCATCCTTGCCACTAACGATTCCAGACTTACTGAAGTATTCTGCATCCCGCTCCGCCTTCTTTACGATATTTTCTAAGTGATAGGGTGAGGCTCCGTGACAAATTGAACACAAAAAATTGTCACATAAAGCTTTCGCTTTTTGAATTGTTTCCTGTCAACAGCCAATTCACAGGGTTATCCACAGTTTTATCCACATTGTCCACAACAGCCGATAAGGATTATTAATCATCAAAAAGCTGCAGTTCCTGCCGCAATTTCGTCGGAACTGCCGCCTGCAGAAAAGTGTATACTTCAGCGGCGGTCGGCAGTTGCAGCGCCCGCGTCGTTACTTCCTCCGCATACGCCTTGCTCACGGAAGTGATCATTCTTTTGATTCTCAAGAGCGCCGGCGGATTCACGCTGAATTCCGTCAAACCCATTCCCAGCAACAGCAACGTTGCCGCCGGATCAGCCGCCATCTCGCCGCATAGCCCGACTGATTTTCCTTCCCCGGCCCGGTTGGCGACATCGATCACGGAACGAATCAGGCGCAACACTCCGGGGTGGAATGGGCAATACAGCGAGCTGATTTTTTCGTTCATCCGGTCAACCGCCAAAGTGTACTGGGTCAAATCATTGCTGCCGATGCTGAAAAAATCAGTTTCCTGAATCAACAAATCTGCTGTGATGGCCGCCGACGGAGTTTCGACCATGATACCCGATTTCATCGCCGCATCAAAGGCGAGCCCATCGGTCCGCAACGACTCCATGGCCAAAGCCAGAAGCCGGTTCGCCGCCCGCACTTCTTCCAGCGCAGCAATCATCGGATACATGATCAAAGCCCGCCCATGGGCGCCGGCGCGCAAAATCGCCCGCAACTGCGTCATAAACAAAGATTGTTCCTGCAGACAGTTACGAATGCCCCGAACCCCCAAAAAGGGATTGGCGTCCTTCGTCAGGTTCAAATATGGAATCTCTTTGTCGCCGCCAACGTCCAGTGTCCGAATAATAACCGGTTTTCCCGCCATGATCCGGACAACTTCCGCATAGGCTTGATATTGTTCCTCTTCCGTCGGCGCCGCATTCCGGTCCATAAACAAAAATTCCGTCCGATACAGGCCGACGCCGTCGGCGCCATTCCGCACCGCGGCAGCGACGCCGGTCGAGTCCATAATATTTGCCGTCAACTGCACGGGAACGCCATCCCGAGTTCGGGTTGGCACGTTCAACACTTCCCGGAGTTTGTCCCGGACTTCGACACGCCGGGTCATCTCTTGCGTAACCGCCGCGATTCGCTGAACGGACAGCACCGATTCCACGATTCCTGTATCGCCGTCGATCGCCAGCAGTTCCCCCTCGCGAACCAAATCCAAAATCCCCGTACAACCCAAAACCGCCGGGATTCCCATGTTGTTGGCCAGAATTGCGGTGTGGGAAGTCTTGCCGCCGACTTCGGCGACAATTCCTTTGACGTTGGCGGAATCCAGCGCCGCCATCTGCGAAGTCGTGATTTCCTTTCCCACCAGGATCACTTCACCGACAAAATCCAGCCGCTCTTCCTCCGGCTTCCCCTGTAAAATATTCATCAGCCGCCGCCCAATATCGCGAACATCCGCCACCCGCTCCCGCAGGTATGGATCTTCCAGTCCCGCCAAAATCGCCGCTTGTTCCGCAATCGTATCCTGCACGGCCCGCAGGGCCGAAAACAGTTGCCCGCCGATTTTGTCCCGGACCCCGTCCTCAAGGGTCGGATCCGCCAACATCAAACATTGGGCTTCCATGATCTCCAGCCGGGTCTTATCGCCGCTCTGTCGCGCCCTTTGCATAATAACGTCCAATTGCGCCGTAGCCTGGACAACCGCATCGCGGAAGCATTGCAGCTCGGATTCGATTTGTTCCGGCATGATGGTCTGAACAGACGAATTAAATTCCGGCGCCGGTCGAAGGATCCGGCAACGGGCGACGGCAAATCCGCGCGCCGCGCCAATTCCCCGCAATAGCATCTGCTCACTCCTTCCTTTGCTCCTACTCCGGCAGTGTTTCAATGACCCGACACACCGCGGCCAGCGCTTCCCGCTCGTCTTCGCCCTCCGCCATCACAACAATCTGCGCGCCGGTACGTATTCCTCCCCCCAATACATTGAGCAGACTTTTGGCATTAAGCGTTTTTCCGCCGGACAATACTGTTATTTTCGATTTGAACTTTGTTGCCTGCGCGACCAGTAATGCGGCCGGGCGAGCGTGAAAACCGGCAGGATTGGTCACCGCTATTTCCTGTTGAACCATGAATGATCCCCTTCCCGTCAACCAATCGTGATAAAGCCCCTCTCTCCCCGCTGAACCAACCGACCCTCCTCCACGTTCACCGTCGAACCGGTCGGCAAATTGGTGAAAACCACCGGAGACACCAACGACGGAACTTTGTCCCGGATCCTCTCCAAATCGACCTTCAGCAGCGGCTGTCCCGCTGTAACCGGGTCATCCTGGACAACCAGCCCGACGAATCCCTCCCCGGCCAGTTGAACCGTATCAATCCCGATGTGGATCAGAATCTCCAGTCCCTCGGTCGAAGTAATTCCGACTGCGTGACGGGTATCGGCCATGAAGCTTGTCACGGTTCCATCCACCGGCGAAATGACTTCCCCATTAGCTGGCTCGATCGCAAATCCATCCCCCATGATTTTCCCGGCGAATACAGCGTCCGGCACATGGATCAGCTCGATCAGCCGGCCGTCGATGGGCGCCCCGAAATTCTTGAACATTGACAAATTCTCCTGCCTTTCGCCTGAAATCCAGAAAAACGAACAATGAAATTACAATTCGGTTTGCGGTGGGCAAAACCCTCTTCAATAAAATGGGAAGCGGGTGAACACCTTGGTGTTTCACCCGCTTCGAAAAACATCGCAGGGTTTTTATTTTCCCCGCTGCGCCAGTATTTTGGCATTGTATGGTTCAATCTTGGCATATTCGTCATCCCAGAAATTTTGCTCTTTCATACCATCGAGAT
>CAZRQI010000020.1:0-19675 GCA_964602025.1 uncultured Veillonellaceae bacterium | reverse complement strand
GGTGGAGGCGGACCCCGGCGCCATCGGCGGCAGCGGGACCCATGAATTCATGGTATTGGCGGATTCCGGCGAAGCCGCCATTGCTTATTGCGAACACTGTGATTATGCCGCCAACGTGGAAAAGGCCGAATTGGCGGCCATCACCGCTAGCGGCGAAGTTTCGCTGCCGCTGGCGGAAAAGGATACCCCCGGTCAACGCACGATTCAGGAAGTTGCCGAGTTTCTTGCCACTTCCCCTGACCATTTGATAAAATCAATGGCCTATATGACGGAAAAGGGGCCGGTTTTGGCGTTGGTCCGCGGCGATCACGAAGTCAACGAAATCAAACTATTGAACTTGCTGAATGTGTTGCAACTGGAACTCGCCAGCGAAACGGACATCCGCAATGTGTTCCGGAGCACCCCGGGATATATCGGGCCGGTCGGACTAACCGGCGTAACCATCGTCGCCGATGCCAGCGTGATGAACATGGTGAATGCGGCTTGCGGCGCCAATGTCGAAAATAAACATATGATCCAGGTGACTCCGGCGCGGGACTTCAAACCGGATCATATCGCGGATCTGCGCATGATCCGCGAAGGCGACCCCTGTCCGCGCTGCGGCGCCAAAGTGCGAACGGCCCGGGGCATCGAAGTGGGACAGGTATTCAAGCTGCATACCAAATATTCGAAAGCCTTGCAGGCAACGTACCTTGATGAGAACGGCCAGGAAAACCTGATGGTGATGGGATGCTATGGGGTCGGGGTAAGCCGGACCATGGCGGCGGCGATTGAACAGCATCATGATGAGGATGGCATCATCTGGCCGGCGTCTATCGCGCCGTATCATGCAGTGATTGTGCCGATCAACATAAAAGATGAGGCGCAAATGGCGTTGTGCGAACAGTTGTACGCCGATCTGACAGCGGCCGGCGTGGAAGCGGTCCTTGATGATCGGGACGAACGTTCCGGCGTTAAATTCAAGGATGCCGATCTGATTGGCTTTCCGCTGCGAATTACGATCGGCCCCAAAGCCATCAAAGAAAACTCCGCGGAAGTCAAAAACCGTCGTACCAAGGAAACTACCCTGTTCCCCTTGGGAGATCATGTGGAACAGATCTGTCGGCTGTTGGCGACTCTCTGATACATTTTACCTAAGTATCTTCAGTTTTGGGGTGTCGGGTTTTGACATATTGTATTGCACCGGAAGATAAGAATATTTTGCAAAAGATTACCCAGCAGCTGCCGTTATCGGCAGCTGCTCAGTTCGTATTGAACCAGAGCTTTGTGGAGTCGATTGCCCTGGATCCAAACTCCGGCGATTGCCGGTTGATTTTTTGCGTCCCGGAGTGTTTAAACGGCGATGACTTGAATCAAGTGACTGATTTTCTGCGGAAAGCGACTTGCCTTGATTCATTGACAATCGAGCAGCGACTGATCAACAACTCCGCCGCGCTTTGCGAACAAAAAGATTTTCTGATCCACGAGTTTCCCCATGCCACTCCTTTGGCTCGTCGCGCTCTGCTGGCGGCTGACTGGCAATGGAATGGAAACGAACTCGTGATTACCTTGAGGCGTCTGTTGGAACAGGATATTCTTCTGCGGGAAGAGTTTTCCGCCAAGTTTACCGCTTTTATCCGGGAACGGTTGGGGATTGCACTAAATTTGCATGTGTCGGTGGAAGAAGATCCAAACTGTTACGACCAACTGGACTGCATGCTGCAGTCTTTGCCGCAGGAAACGGGAGAAACGTCGGCGAACGATTCGCCGGCTTCCGGCAACGCTGAAAAAGCCATTTTCGGCACGTTGATTAAAGGCAAGAGCGTGGATATCAAGGAAATCACCGAGGAGCAGCGGGGCATCGTCGTGGAAGGGAAAGTCCAGGATTGCGAACTCAAGGAACTGAAAAGCGGCCGCTGTCTATTATCCTTTAATTTGGAAGACCGGACGAGCGCCATCAGCTGCAAGAGTTATTTTGAAAACCTGGCGGAAGCCGGCAAAAAAACGGAAGCCCTGAAGAACGGGATCATGATTAAAGCCAAAGGCGCGGTGATGTTTGACAAATATGCCCGCGAACTTGTGTTACAGACGGATCATGTTACTAAAATCATTACACCGATGATCACGGATCAGCGGCCGGAAAAACGGGTGGAGCTGCATGCCCATACCCAGATGAGCGCCATGGATTCGGTGGTTTCGATTGATGCGCTGATTTCCGCCGCCGAACAGTATGGACATTCCGCCGTAGCCATTACAGACCATGGCGTGATCCAGGCTTTTCCCAATGCCCAAAAATTGGCCCGCAAGAGCAAGGTCAAAGTAATTTATGGCATGGAAGGCTATCTGTTTGATGAAGACATCAACCGCAGCAACCATATTATTCTGTTGGCTCAAAATATGGTCGGGCTGCGGAATCTTTATCGATTGGTTTCTTTGGCCCATATCAAGTATTTTCACCGCACGCCCCGAATTCCCCGCTCGGCGTTGATCGAATTCCGGGAAGGACTGATTTTGGGGTCAGCTTGCGAGGCGGGAGAGTTATACCGGGCGATGCTTAACGGCGCTGAGATGGAGGATCTTGTACAAATCGCATCCTTTTATGACTATCTTGAAATTCAGCCTTGCGGCAACAACGAATTTTTGATTCGAAATGGCGAAGTTTCTGGCCTAAAAGAACTTCAAGAACTGAACCGGAAGGTTTGCGAGCTTGGCCGGCTCGCCGGCAAGCCGGTTGCGGCGACATGCGACGTTCATTTTTTACGGCCCGAAGATGAAGTGTTTCGCCGTATTTTGATGAGCGGTCAAAAATATGATGATGCGGACTTGCAGGCGCCTCTTTATTTTAGGACCACCGAGGAAATGCTGGCGGAGTTTGACTACCTTGGGGAAGAAATGGCGGAAGAGGTGGTCATCCGGGTTCCGCAACAAATCGCCAACCGCATTGAAAAATTGGAGCCAATTCCCGATAACCTTTATTCGCCCGACATTCCGGGCGCTGATGACGACATTCGCAATATGTCCTATGATCACGCCAGGGATTTGTACGGAGATCCTCTGCCGGAAATTGTGGCGGCGCGACTGCAACTGGAACTGAATTCAATCATCAACAATGGTTTCGGCGTATTGTACCTGATCGCCCACAAATTGGTGAAAAAATCGACCGATGACGGCTATCTGGTTGGATCACGGGGATCGGTCGGATCTTCGTTTGTCGCCACGATGACCGGAATTACCGAGGTAAATCCATTGCCGCCGCATTGGCGATGCCCGGACTGCAAGTACAGTGAATTCGCCGACGCGGGAATATACGGCGGCGGGTTTGACTTGCCGGATAAGGCTTGCCCGCAGTGCGGCGCCAGCTTGAAAAAAGATGGCCACAATATTCCCTTTGCCGTTTTCCTGGGTTTTGAAGGCGACAAAGTACCGGATATCGATTTGAATTTTTCCGGCGATTATCAGGCTGTCGCCCATAAATACACCGAGGAACTATTTGGCCGCGACAATGTGTTCCGGGCGGGGACGATCAGTACGATCGCCGACCGGACCGCTTACGGATATGTGCAAAACTATCTGGAAGAGCGCAAGTTACCCGGCACCAAGGCCAATACCAATCGTCTGGTGCGTGGCTGCGCCGGGGTAAAAAAGACGACGGGCCAGCATCCCGGCGGAATCATGGTTGTGCCCAGACAGATGGATGTACATCATTTCACACCGATTCAGCATCCGGCGGATGACCGAACATCCGGCACGGTGACGACTCATTTTGACTATCATTCCATCAGTGATCGCCTGGTCAAACTTGATATTCTCGGCCATGACGATCCAACGGTGATCCGGATGCTGGAAAGACTGACCGGAGTAGACGCAAAGAAACTGCCCTTTGATGATCACGCGACGATGAGCCTGTTTTATTCTACCGATGCGCTGGGGCTGACGCCGGAACAACTGAAAAGTCCGGTCGGTACGCTGGGGATTCCGGAGTATGGCACACGCTTTGTGCGGCAGATGTTGGAAGAAACCCGCCCGGCCTGTTTCAGCGAACTTGTCCGGATCAGCGGTTTTTCGCATGGCACGGATGTGTGGGTCAATAACGCGCAGGATTTAATCCGTGATAAAGTGGCGACTTTGTCGGAAGCCATTTCGGCGCGGGACGATATTATGGTAACCCTGATGCAAAAAGGAGTGGCGCCGAAAACATCCTTTGAGATCATGGAAAGCGTCCGCAAGGGAAAGGGCGTAAAACCCAACCAGATCCAGGCGATGCAGGAAAAAGGCGTTCCAGATTGGTTCATCCAGTCTTGTCAGAAGATCAAGTATATGTTTCCCCGGGCCCATGCGGTCGCCTATGTGATGATGGCATTCCGGATCGCCTGGTTCAAAGTGCATGTGCCATTGGCCTTTTACGCCGCATTCTTTACAATCCGCGCCGAGGAATTTGACAGTATTTCCGCCGCTCAGGGCGAAAATGCGTTGAACATGGTTATCCGCGACCTGGAATCCAAGGGGAATGAAGCCAGTCACAAGGAAAAGGCGTTGCTGGCCGTGATGGAGACGGCGCGGGAAATGATTTTGCGCGGCTTTTCCTTTTTGAAAGTCGATCTTTACAAATCCCATGCGTCGGAATTTCTGATCAGCGGGCAAGCCTTGCTGCCCCCCTTGGCCGCATTGCCGGGATTGGGAGCGGCAGCCGCGGAAAGCGTTGTGAACGCGAGAAAAGAGAGACCGTTTTCGTCCCAGGAGGATTTGCGGATACGTGGGCACGTTTCCAAAACCATTGTCGATCTTTTGGCGCAGCAAGGTTGTCTGGGCGACTTGCCCGAATCGGACCAGATGCAATTATTTGGCTGAACGACGGTTGAGAAAACCGGATTCGGCTGTTTCTGCGGGGCTGGTGTTGTAAATTTGGTTCCGTGGTGATATAATCAATTCGAAGATTTGTGGAAGCTGGTGAAAGAGTGGGTACTGCCCACTCTTTCCGCGTAATTTGGAGGGAGTGTCCGATGACGCGAACGGAAATTGAGGACAAGGTTATTGCAATTGTTGATCCCTTATTGCAGGGAACCGCGCTGGAACTGGTGGACGTTGAATATGTGCAGGAACGGGATTGGTACCTGCGAATTTTCATTGATAAACCGGGCGGTGTTGGAATCGATGATTGTGAACAACTGAGTCGTACCGTAGAACCGATTCTGGATGAACTCGATTTTCTCAAACAGGCGTACTATCTCGAGGTATCATCGCCGGGGCTGGATCGCGTATTGCGCCGGGAGAAGGATTTTGTCCGATATGCCGGGAGATTAGTGGACCTGAAATTCTTCAAGCCGCAGTCTGGACTGAAACAAATCACCGGAGCGCTGGTTGGACTTCGGGACGGCCATGTCCGCGTGACAGTGAATGACAAAGAACAGGAATATCCACAAGAAGAAGTGGCGCAGATTCGGTTGCATGTTTCGATGGGATCGACAAAAAAATAGACTTAGGAGGCGTCTTGGTGAGTACAGAACTATTAGCAGCATTTGAACAGTTGGCACGGGAGCGGGGAATATCGGCCGAAGTCCTGTTTGAAGCTGTGGAAGCAGCCCTGATTTCTGCTTACAAACGAAACTTTGGCACTGTGCAAAATGTTCGCGTGGCCATGGATCGTGAAACTGGCGAGATTCACGTGTATGCACGCAAGGATGTGGTGGAGACCGTTTCGGATCCCAAACAGGAAATTTCGTTAATCGATGCCAAGGCTGTCGATATTGCGTTTCAGCCGGGCGACGTAGTGGAACAGGAAGTCACGCCGAAGGATTTTGGCCGCATTGCCGCGCAAACGGCCAAACAGGTGGTTGTACAGCGAATCCGCGAAGCAGAGCGAAGCTTGGTGTATGATGAATATTCCAACCGGGAAAATGACATCGTCACCGGCGTAGTGCAACGGATCGAGCAGCGTCAGGTGTATGTGGATCTGGGAAAAGCGGAAGCCGTCTTGCCGCCGACGGAGCAGATCAACGGCGAACCCTATCGTTATGGGGAACGGATCAAAACATTTATCGTCGAAGTTAAAAAGCTGCCCAAAGGACCGCAGATCATGCTTTCCCGTACCCACCCCGGCTTGCTTCGAAGGCTGTTCGAATTGGAAGTTCCGGAAATACATGATGGGGTTGTAGAAATCAAATCTGTTGCCCGTGAACCGGGACTGCGATCAAAGATTGCCGTACATTCGGCGGACGAAAATGTGGATCCGGTCGGCGCCTGTGTCGGTCACAAGGGGCTGCGGGTTCAGATGATCGTAAATGAATTGCGCGGCGAAAAAATCGATGTAGTCCGTTGGAGTGAAAATCCCGACGAGTATATTGCGAACGCTCTGAGCCCGGCAAAAGTGATTGCCGTGGAAATTTTCGAAGATGAAAAAGCGTCACGGGTCATCGTCCCGGATTACCAGCTTTCCCTCGCGATCGGCCGGGAAGGCCAGAATGCGCGTCTGGCCGCAAAACTCACTGGTTGGAAAATTGATATCAAGAGCGAAACCCAGGCATTGATGATGCAGGGAGATTCGGAACAGGAATGATCAAGCAGAAAAAGTCGCCCAAACGGCTATGCAGCGGCTGTCAGACATTCCAGGACAAAAAGGCGATGGTTCGCATCGTCAGAACGCCGACCGGGGAAGTGGTCGTAGATCCGACCGGCAAGGCTCCGGGGCGCGGCGGGTATGTCTGCAAAAATGCGGAATGCATTCAACAGGCTCGTTCCGGTAAAGGTCTGGAGAGGGCTTTGAAGACTTCTGTGCCGGTAACGGTGTATGATTCCTTAACGACGTTGTTGAATCCATCATGAGTGTCGAAAAAATAATTGGGTTGCTGGGATTGGCCAATCGGGCCGGTCAAATTTCAGCCGGAGCGATGCAAACGGAAAAGGCGATTATGACGGGAAAATGCAAACTGTTGCTGATTGCCGAGGACGTCGCGTCGGAAACCCTGAAACGTTTGATGATCATGACGGAGGAAACCGGAACCCCTACGCTAAAAATGCTTACCAAGTTGCAACTGGGAACAGCCGTCGGGAAAAGTCCCAAGGCGGCTATTGCCATTAATGATAACGGATTTGCCAGCTCCCTACGACGTATGGTCTCATCCGACGGCGTCTGATGGAGAACTTTTTGGAGGCGATGTAATGTCGAAATACCGTGTCTATGAATTAGCAAAAGAATTTAATACACAGAGCAAATTGATTTTGGATATTTTGGCCCGCAATAACATGCCGGCGAAAAATCACATGGCGAGTATCGAAGAAGAAGCATACCAGGTTTTGGTGCGCACCTTTGCGCCTAAACCTGATACCGCTGAAGAAATACGGGAAAGGCAACGAAAAAAAGCGGCATCTGTAGTTCAGCCGCCCAAACCGGAGCCCCCCAAATCGCCAGCGCCGCCACCCAAAGTGTTTTATGGCGGCGGCGCCCAACGACCGGGCATGAAACCGCGTATGGACCAGCCCGGAGCCGCGGCGACGCAGCGCCCGATGGAATCACGGCCAAGGCCGTTTACGCCGACTGCTCCGCAGGGCACTGCCGTTGTCGTTTCACCTAAGCCGGCAACGACATCGGGTTCGGCCGCATCTTCGGTTCCGGCAACGGGACCGAACCAAACGCCGCAAACTCCGCTTGCTCGTCCGGCGGATATAACAGTAGACAAACCGGCGGTTTCAAAACCGACGCCGGCGGCTACTACGCCGGCTGGAAATGCCGGTCGACCGGCTGCACCCCAAGTGGGGACTCCGAATTATCCATTCCGTCCGGCGGCTCCGTTTAATCCAAAGAATCTAATTCGCCAGCCGATGACGCAGATGCAACGACCCGCCGACACACAGGGTCGCCAACCCGACACAGGGAGAGCTTTGCCGGCGCAGGGCCCGGCAAAAACGCTGCGTCCAGGAGGTGTTCGCCCGGATTCCCCGGCGCAAGGCCGTCCGACGCAACGCCCGCCAATGACCGGCGCCGTTTCTGGACCGGGGCAGCAGAAGCCCGGCGCTGGGGCGAAAGGAGACCGCAAATCGGCGGGCTCTGACCGGCAACAACCGCAAGGTTCGCGCACTCAAGGAGGGCGTGCCCCTTTTCAGGGTCAACATTCCGGTCGACCTGGTTCTTCATCGCGTCGTTCCGCCGGGTTTACATCGGCGCCGGCGCCAAAGCAGGAACCGGTTCGTCCGACCCATATCAAGGTTGGCGAGTCGCTGTCAGTGAAGGAATTGGCATCCAAACTCGGCCGTGAAGTTAATGAAGTGATCAAAAAGCTGATGATGCTTGGCGTGATGGCCACCATTAATCAGGAAATTGATTTTGACACGGCCACTCTGATTGCTTCGGAATTTGGCGCGACCGTGGAAGAATTGCCGCCGGAAATTGATCCGACGGTTATCCCGGAAATTGAGGACGATCCGGCATCATTGCTGCCGCGTCCGCCAGTGGTTACTGTTATGGGACATGTCGACCACGGCAAGACATCGTTGTTGGATACGATTCGGCAGACTCATGTGACCTCCCAGGAGGCAGGCGGCATAACACAGCATATCGGTGCCTATCAAGTGGTTCAGCAAGGCAAAAAAATTGTGTTTCTGGATACGCCTGGACATGAAGCTTTTACCTCCATGCGGGCGCGCGGCGCCCAAGTGACGGATATTGCCATTCTGGTGGTGGCGGCCGACGATGGTGTGATGCCACAGACAATTGAAGCCATCAATCACGCAAAGTCAGCCAAGGTTCCGATTATTGTCGCTATCAATAAGATGGACAAGCCGGGTGCGAATCCGGAACGGGTCATGCAGCAAATGACGGAGTATGGTTTGGTTGCAGAATCATGGGGCGGCGATACGATCATGGTTCCGGTATCCGCGGTCAAGAAAACCGGGATCAGTGAATTGTTGGAAATGATTCTGTTGGTCGCCGAAGTTCAGGACTTGAAGGCCAATCCGAATCGTCCGGCAGTCGGAACCATCGTCGAAGCGGAACTCGATAAAGGAAAAGGTCCGGTGGCGACCGTATTGGTCCAGAATGGAACACTCCGGGTGGGCGATTCGATTTTGGCCGGAACCGCCTATGGCAAGGTACGGGCAATGACCAACGATCGTGGCGAAAAAGTCAAAAAAGCCGGCCCGGCGACTCCTGTGGAAGTGATCGGTTTGTCCGATGTACCGCAGGCCGGAGATATACTGGCGGTTTTGGATGAAAAGGCGGCCCGGTCCATTGCCGAAAAGCGCATGGCGAAAACCAAGGCGGAAGCGGTGGCGCAGGCCCAGAAAGTTACGCTGGAAGATTTGTTCCAACAAATCCAGGCCGGTGAGATCAAGGATCTCAACTTGTTGGTCAAAGCCGATGTTCAGGGATCGATTGAGGCATTGCGACAGTCGCTGGAGAGTCTGAAAAATAAAGAGGTCAGAGTCATCATCGTTCATAGCGGCGTTGGCGCCATAAATGAGTCGGATGTTATGTTGGCGTCCGCCTCGAACGCCCTGATCATTGGCTTTAACGTGCGGCCGGACGCCAATGCCCGTAAAGCGGCTGAGGCGGAAAAAGTTGATATCCGGACCTATCGGGTCATTTATGATGCCATCAATGATGTGGAAGCGGCGATGACGGGCATGTTGGCGCCAGAATTCCGGGAAGTGCTGCTGGGACGTGTTGAGATCCGTCAGGTGTTCAATATTCCCAAAGGGGTGGTTGCCGGTTCTTATGTTCAGGAAGGCAAGATCACCAGCACTTCGCAGGTGCGGCTGCTTCGCAACGGCGTTGTGGTTTACGAAGGGAAAATGGAATCCTTGCGCCGGTTCAAGGATGATGTGAAAGAGGTGGCTGCCGGCTATGAGTGCGGCATCACTTTGGAAAAATATCGGGATATCAAAGAAGGCGATATCGTGGAAGCGTTCGTTATGGAACAGATTCCCCGCTGATTGGCCGCTAGGACGAGAGGGGAGTGATCATTCATGGGACAACAACGCGTGGAAAGAGTTCAGGAATTTATCCAACAGGAATTAAGCAAAATCATTCTCACTGAACTGAAAGATCCCCGGATCGGGTTTGTCACAGTAACAGGCGTAGAGGCAACGGGAGACCTGCGTTCGGCGAAAGTGTTCATTAGTTTGATGGGATCCGAGGAAGCTAAAAAAGCGACATGGATCGGCCTGCAGCATTCCTTGGGATTTCTACGAACCGAAGTGGGACGACGGCTTGGCATTCGTCATACGCCGGAACTGACTCTTCATTTGGATACATCCCTGGATAACAGCGAACACATTGAGAAGCTTCTGCGGGAGCTTCAACCTACAGAAGGGAACTAATTGTCGATGCGGGGGACTTCAGCGGATGCGTTGCGAGAACTTTCGCGCGCACGGTCTATTGTTATCACAACCCATATCAATCCTGACGGAGATGCGTTGGGATCGATGATCGCCCTGTATCTGTTTCTTCGGCAACGGGGTGTCCGGGTACAAATGTGGCTTGACGATGAATTGCCGGGGATGTATTCGTTTTTGCCGGAATTGGATAAAATCGTCCGGCCGCCGGCCTCCTGCACACAGGGTGAACTGATCGTAGTGCTGGATGCCGGCGATGCCGGCCGAACCGGTAGCGCCTGGACTCATTTTCGCGGCCGCAGCCTAAATATCGATCATCATCTGTCCAACAGCGATTTTGCCGATATTACCGTCATCGACGAGACCGTTGCCGCTACGGGGATTTTGATTTTGAGGATGATCGAGGAAGCAGGGGCCCGGATCGACAAGGACATGGCAACCTGCCTTTATACCGCCATTGCGTCCGATTGCGGCTTCTTTCGTTATGCCAATACCGATGCGCAGACCTTGCATGCCGCTGCCCGCCTTGTCACTTATGGGGCGGAGCCCCACTCCATATCGGAGCAGATTCAGACGACGCCATTATCAAAGATCACCGCGCTTTCACGCGTACTGGACACACTGGAAGTTACGAATTGCGGCAAAGTCGCCTCAATTACTGTTCCGGCCGGAATTCCTTCCGCCGACGTGGAAGACACGGAGGGCTTCATCGACTATCCGCGCAATATCGCCGGCGTAGAGGTTGCTCTTATGTTTAAACCTTCCGCCGAAAAAGAAACGGTGAAAATCAGTTTTCGTTCCCGACGACTCAACGTCAGTGAATTGTCGCAGTCGCTCGGCGGCGGCGGTCATGCCCGGGCGGCCGGCTGTACCCTGAAGGGAACGATTACGGAGGTCAAACCCAGAGTGCTGAGTCGTGTTCTGGAAGCATTAAGGGAAAGCGGATTATGACGACCGGGCTGATCAATCTTCTGAAACCGCCAGGGATGACTTCCCATGATGCGGTTTCTTTTATTCGCCGGATCTACCGGCAGAAGAAAGTGGGGCATAGCGGAACGCTGGATCCGGCGGCTGCAGGAGTCTTGCCGGTTTATTTGGGAAATGCCACCCGTCTTGTTGAGTACGGGGAGTCGTTCGACAAGGAGTACCGGGCCGAGGTTTTATTTGGCATCGCAACCGATACGGGTGACGATACCGGCGCCATTCTTCGGCAGTGCCCGGTGGAACCGGCGTTGCTGGACAATCTGGAATCGGTTGTCCATTCTTTTCTTGGCGGGTATGATCAAGTTCCGCCCATGTATTCCGCATTGAAGGTAGCGGGACGAAAACTGTACGAACTGGCGCGGGAAGGGAAAGAAGTCGCAAGAGCCGCCCGCCCGGTAGAGATACGAGCCATTGAACTGCTATATCGCAACAGTGACCGGGCGGGGATTCACGTAGCTTGTTCGAAGGGAACTTATATCCGGACCTTGTGCGAAGACATTGGTTCCCGCCTGAACCTGCCGGCAACGATGTCCTTTTTGCTGCGAACCCGCGTTGGACCGTTTTCCATTGAGCAGGCGGCGACTCTCGAAGAAATCGAGGCGCACCCCGATGCAATCTTGTTACCGGCGGACTTGGCAGCGTCTCATTATCCGGCCGTTCATTTCGACGCTGTATTTACCCGGCTGCTGAAACAGGGACAGGCAGTGAATGTGGTTCCGGAATTCCTGAAACAGGGAAAACAGGGAATAGTGCGTTTGTATTCTGACACGGGCGCTTTTTTTGGGATCGGCAGGTTTTCGCCGGAAACGGGATTGCTGTCTCCCAACAAAATCTTTGGGAATGGAATGGATCAAGATGCTGCTGATTAAGAACTTGAATGATTTGCATTGCCAATTTCAAAATGTGTCCTTGGCGTTGGGAACCTTTGACGGAGTCCATCTGGCCCATCAGTTTGTGATCGGCCGGACGGTGGAATGGAGTCAGGCTCATTTCGGAACCAGCATGGTGTTTACCTTTTCCAACCATCCGATGTCACTTATCCAACCGCATCGGGTACCGCCGCGGTTGCAAACTTTGGCGGGAAAAACGGCACAAATCCGTAAATTGGGCGTTTCGGTGCTCACAAGGGTTCCCTTTACGCGGGAACTCCTGCATCTTTCGCCGGAAAGCTTCGTGCAGTTGTTGGCCCAGCGAATCCAACCCCGTCATATCGTTGTCGGGCCCAATTATTCTTTTGGCGACAAGGGGCTGGGCAATCCCGACATGTTGATCGCCTTGGCCAACCAATACGGCATTGAAACGGAGATTTGCCCTAAAATCGTCGTCGGCGACGTCATGGTCAGCAGTACGATGATCCGCCGCTTGCTCGCCGAGGGGGATGTGGCGGCGGCATCCAGTTTGCTTGGTCGCCCGTACGAGATATCCGGTTCCATTGTTTATGGCGACCAACGAGGACGGATGTTGGGTTTTCCTACGGCAAATTTAAAACCGTCGGCGAATGTGTTGATTCCCGGCAAAGGAGTATATGCCGTGCGTGTCCGGATTGGCCGGTCGGTGCATGCCGGGCTGTGCAATATTGGTGTCAACCCGACGTTTGGGCTGGAACAGTTACGGATTGAAACGCATATTCTGGATTTTAATCAGGAAATTTACGGGAAAAAGATGACCATGTATTTTTTGGGACGTCTCCGAAACGAGAAAGCCTTTTCGTCGGTAGATGCCTTGGTTCGACAAATGCAACTGGATTTGCAGCGGGCCAGAATCGAGTATTTTGTTTCCTGATCGCAATCCGCGGAAAGCGCTTTACTTTCAACGGCGGTTCTGATACAATACAATTCGCAATCAGTACAGTCTCCCTGGCGAGGATTGCCGCTCCTCCAGCGGTATTCTTGGCTAGTGGACAGTGCGAAAATTAGAGGAGGAAAAACAATGATTACTTCGGAAAAGAAACAGGCGATTATTCTTGACTATCGTCGTCACGAAGGCGATACCGGATCCCCGGAAGTGCAAATCGCAATTCTGACGGACCGGATCAATGAGCTGACCCTTCACCTCAAAGAGCACAAGAAGGACCATCATTCCCGCCGTGGCTTGCTCAAAATGGTCGGCCATCGCCGGAGCCTGTTAAATTATCTTAAGGATATCGACATTGAGCGGTATCGTACATTGCTCGGTCGTCTGAATTTAAGAAAGTAGCAAAATTAGCGGGGTAACCCGCTTTTTTTGTTACGATTTTTCGGCGTTCCCCGAATAAATGTTGGGTAACTCGAAAAGAACATTTTCTTTTTCAGTTGAATAGGATATAATTTGTAACGTGAATGTGAAGAAGGAAATATGAGGAGGAAAAGGTGAATGCAGACTTTTCAATTTGAACTCGGTGGACGGCCGCTGGTCGTCGAAACCGGAAAGTTCGCAAAACAGGCTAATGGAGCGGTAATGATCCGTTATGGCGATACGGCCCTGGTGGTCGCCGCGACCACATCGGCGGCGCCGCGTGAGGGAATCGATTTCTTTCCCCTGACCGTGGATTATGAAGAACGGATGTACTCAGTAGGGAAAATTCCCGGCGGCTTCATCAAGCGGGAAGGACGCCCAACAGAAGCGGCGATTCTGAGCGCCCGGATGATCGACCGACCGATTCGCCCCTTGTTTGCTGATGGATTTCGGAACGATGTCCATATTGTTGCTACCGTTGTTGCGGTTGATCCGGACAATTCCCCCGATGTAATCGCCATGGTCGGCGCATCCTGCGCCCTGTCGGTATCGGATATTCCGTTCAACGGACCGATTGCCGGCGTGCGGATCGGTTATGTCAACAATCAATATTTGGTCAATCCCACTGTCAAACAGATGGAAGAAAGCCAACTGGATCTTATTGTCGCCGGAACTCGGGATGCGGTCCTGATGGTGGAAGCCGGGGCCAACGAATTGTCGGAAGTAGTGGTCCAGGAGGCCATCCTTTTCGGCCATGACATCATCAAAGAGATTGTCGCCTTCCAGGACACGATTGTTGCCGCAGTCGGCAAACCCAAACGGGAAATTAAAACGTATGCGCCGCCGGCCGATCTGGACGCTGCGGTTCGCGCCTATGTGACCGATGCCATGCGCGAAGCGGTCACCAATTCGGATAAATTGGCCCGGGAAGCAAAAATCGATGAAGTCAAGGCGAACGCGGCCGAGCATTTTGCGGAGATTTATCCCGATAACAAAAAGGACGTTTCCTATGTTCTTTATAAAGTTTTGAAGGAAACCGTGCGTCGGATGATCACGGTGGACAAAATTCGTCCGGACGGCCGCAAGTTGGATGAAATCCGGCCGATTTCCTGCGAAGTCGGCGTACTGTCGCGCGTTCATGGTTCCGGGCTGTTCACCCGCGGGCAGACCCAGGTTCTCAACATCACAACTTTGGGCGCGATTGGCGACAAGCAAAAACTTGACGGACTGGGCGTGGAAGACTGCAAACGGTATATCCACCATTATAATTTTCCGCCGTACAGCACTGGCGAAACCCGACCGATGCGCGGACCGGGCCGCCGTGAAATCGGCCACGGCCATTTGGCGGAGCGGGCCTTGTTGCCGGTTTTGCCGAGTGAGACCGACTTCCCGTACACGCTTCGATTGGTGTCGGAAGTTTTGGAATCCAATGGTTCGTCTTCGATGGCCAGTGTTTGCGGCAGCACGTTGTCCCTGATGGATGCCGGCGTGCCGATCAAAGCTCCGGTTTCCGGCGTGGCCATGGGTTTGGTTAAAGATGGCGATCATTTCTCAATTTTGACCGATATTCAGGGAATGGAAGACGCTCTGGGCGACATGGACTTCAAGGTGGCCGGCACTACGGCAGGAATCACCGCCATTCAAATGGACATCAAGATTGGCGGAATCAGCCGGGAAATCCTCTCCAGCGCTTTGGAACAAGCACTGCGAGGCCGCCTGTTTATTCTGGACAAAATGACGCAGGCAATTGATAAGCCGCGTCCGGAACTCTCCCAGTATGCACCGCGGATGATCACCATGCAGATCAATCCGGACAAGATTCGCGATGTCATCGGGCCTGGCGGCAAGATTATCAAAAAGATTGTGGAAGATACCGGCGTTCAGATTGATATCGAAGACGACGGCAAGGTCTTCATTATGGCTGTGGATATGGAAGCCGGCAATAAAGCGGTGGCCATCATCGAGGGACTGGTTCGCGAGGTCGAGGTTGGCGGCGTTTACACCGGAAAGGTTACCCGGTTGATGAATTTTGGCGCATTTGTTGAAATTCTGCCTGGTAAAGATGGATTGGTTCACATTTCCCAGTTGGCCCGCACTCGCGTGGCGAAAGTCGAAGACGTTGTGAAGATCGGGGATGTTGTTACTGTCCGGGTTACCGAAATCGACCGGCAGGGACGAATCAACCTCTCGCGGCGGGATTGCCTGCAGGATGAGCCGACCGCACCGGTCGAAGTCGAAGAATCCAAAGAATAACAGAGGAGAGACTTCGTTGTATCAGAAGACGACCTTGGACAATGGACTCCGGATTTTATCGGAGTCCATTCCCTATATGAGCTCGGTAAGCATCGGTTTTTTTGTTGGAACCGGGTCCCGCTCGGAAACATTACCGGAGCAAGGCGTATCCCATTTCATTGAACACCTGATGTTCAAAGGAACGGAAAAACGTTCGGCTCGCGACATCGCCGAAAAGGTCGATGATGTCGGCGGACAATTGAACGCTGCAACCGATCGGGAGAATACTTGTTATTATATCAAGGTCTTGCCCGAACATCTTGGGTTGGGCCTGGACATTCTCAGCGACATGCTGCTGCATTCCAAGTTTGCGGAAGCCGATGTGGAAAAAGAGCGCCAGGTGGTTCTCGAAGAGATCAGTCTGTACGAAGATTCCCCTGACGAACTGATCCATGATTTGCACATGAATTCCTTATGGCCTGGACATGCTTTGGGTCGAAATATTTTGGGAACCCGCGATTCCATTGGCGCGATGAGCCGCGAAATGATTCTGGACTACACAAAGCGACACTATATGCCGGATAATATCGTGGTGGCGGCGGCGGGGAATTTGACCCACGAACAGCTTGTAACGCAAGTCCGGCGTTTTTGGGATGATGTGCGCGGCGCCGCCAAAGTTTCGGCGGATTCGACACCACTGTTTGCTTCCGGACAACATCTTCAGGAAAAGGAAATCGAGCAGATTCATATCTGTTTGGGAACGCCGGGAGTGGCGCACGATGATCCGCGCTTTTACGCCTCACATGTTTTGAACACGATCCTGGGCGGCGGCGTGAGTTCGCGTCTGTTTCAACATATCCGCGAGGAAAGGGGTTTGGCGTATTCGGTCTGCTCCTATCCTTCCAGTTTTCGCGATACGGGCCTGTTCACGATCTATACGGGAGTTTCACCGGAAAATTGCCGGGAAGTGATGGACATCATTACTTCCATTATTGGCGATATCCGTAGCAATGGGGTCCGGCCCGACGAACTGAAGCGGGCCAAGGAACAGTTGAAAGCCGGATTGTTGTTCAGCCTGGAGAGTTCCTCCAGCCGGATGTCGCGGTTGGGACGGGCGGAAATTTCTTCGCGCGAATACTTGTCGCCTGAACAATTGGTTGACAAAGTGGATGCGGTGATGTTGCAACATTTGTTCGATTTGGCGCAACCGCTGTTTCGTCATGAATCGACTTGCATGACGGCTTTGGGACCAATCGGGGAATCCGGTCTGGAGCGGCTACCATGAGTCGTGTCCGTGGATTTGAGATTATCGCAGGCTATCAGGATCGGGGAATCCAGTTGCCGATTCGCAAAACCTGCGCCAGCGCCGGTTATGACATTGCCGCGGCGGAGAACGTTTGTTTGCAACCGGGTGAAATGGCTCTGATCCCTACCGGACTGAAAGCTTACATGCAACCGGATGAATATCTGGCCATCCATATCCGTTCCAGCCTGGCGGTCAAGCAACGGCTGGTTTTGGCGAACAGTCAGGGAATCATTGATGCGGATTATTACAATAACCCCGACAATGAAGGACATATACTGATTGCCCTCATCAACGGCGGATCGCAGGATGTTGTTGTTTCCACGGGCATGCGGATTGCCCAGGGGATATTTTGCAAGTACCTGTTGACCGATCAGGAAGATTCAACCGGAAAAGAGGAACGAACCGGCGGAATCGGCAGCACGGGAACCTAATAAAAAAAATTCGTGCAAGTATTTGACAGTTTCTATTTCGTAGGGTAGAATGTATACAAAATTAAATATTGGTTACCCCGTAAGGGACAGAGTAGAGGAGCAACCTACAATAGTACCGGCGATGAGATCGTGTATCCATGATTCGCAGGGAAAGGGGCGGTTGCCGAAGCTTTGGTCATGTGCACGCAGGCCAATGCTGGGTTCATGCCGAACAGGCATGAGACTGTCACCAATCGAACATTGGTGGAGAGCTATCTCATCAGAAGCATTGAACATGACATTGCGGTTGTGTTATTGTGCTTTACCATGGTTTGCATGATTGCAGCCGGTGAGATATCTTCTTGCCGGCTGTTTTAATTTTAAAGGAGGTGTGACCGGTGATCAGAGTGATGGTGTCGGGCGCGAATGGTCGGATGGGTCGGGAAGTGTTGCGGGCCCTGTCCCAGGATTCCGAGTGTGAGATCGTAGCAGCGGTGGATCTCAAGTCGGCCGGCGAAGATGTCGGCGAAATTTTGGGATTGGGAACGTCCGGGGTAAAAGTAGAGACGGACCTTGAGACGGCTATCCAGACTCATAAACCCCAAGTGATGGTGGATTTCACCCATCCCAAGGCGGTGGTGGGAAATGTAATGACGGCATTGCGAAATCGAATCATTCCAGTGGTCGGGACTACGGGTATCACGGAGCAGGATTTGACGACAATCCGCAATTATTGCAACGAACAGGGAGTCACGTGTTTCGTTTGTCCAAACTTTTCAATCGGCGCGGTTTTAATGATGCGATTTGCGCAGGAGGCTGCCCGCTATCTGCCAAATTGCGAAATTATCGAACTGCACCATGACCAAAAGTTGGATGCTCCGTCGGGGACAGCGCTGTTGACGGCGAAAATGATTGCTGCGGAACGGCAGGGGGGAAAACAGGGACACCCTGATGAGGAAGAGAAAATTCCCGGCGCCCGCGGCGCGGAATATGAAGGATTTCGGATTCACAGCGTCCGTCTGCCGGGCTATGTAGCCCACCAGGAAGTGATCTTCGGCGGGATCGGTCAGATTTTGACGATTCGACATGATTCCCTGTCGCGGGAATCCTTTATGCCAGGCGTCGTACTGGCCTGCAAAAAGATTATCGGGCGACAAGGACTGGTCGTTGGGCTGGATCAATTATTGGGAGAATAGGGGGAGTTCGAGATGAAAAAATACAGCGTGGCAATTTTGGGTGCAACCGGCGCCGTGGGGCAAGAATTTATCAACCTGATTGAAGAACGGAATTTTCCATTCTCGGAAATGAAATTACTGGCTTCGGCCCGTTCCGCCGGCAAAAAAATGACTGTGGCCGGACAGGAATATACGGTGGAGGAAGCGACTCCGGACTCCTTCAAGGGCGTGGACATTGCTCTTTTCGCCGGCGGGTCGGCCAGCAAGACGTTTGCACCGCATGCCGTAAAGGCTGGTGCGGTCGTCATCGATAATTCCAGCGCCTTCCGCATGGACCCGGACGTTCCCCTGGTGGTGCCGGAAGTCAATCCTGACGCAGTCCGCAACCATAAGGGAATCATTGCGAACCCGAACTGCTCCACGATCATCATGGTGATGGCGCTCAAACCGATTCATGACCGGTCCAGGATCAAGCGGGTAGTGGTTTCGACTTATCAGGCCGTTTCCGGAGCCGGGAAGGAAGGCATTGACGAATTAACCAATCAGGTAAAGGCAATCAGCGAAGGCCGCCCGGTTGAGGCAAATATCCTGCCGAGCGCCAGCCTTCCCAAACATTATCAGATCGCTTTCAACTTGTTGCCGCAGATCGATGTCTTCCTGGAAGACGGCTACACCAAGGAAGAAATGAAAATGGTCCATGAAACCCGCAAGATTATGAATGAACCGGCGATGGCGATCACGGCGACGACGATCCGGGTGCCCATATATCGGAGCCATTCGGAGTCCGTAAATCTGGAATTGGAATCGCCATTGTCAGTGGAAGAAACTAAAACGGCGCTGGCCGGTTTCCCCGGTGTGATCGTTCAGGACAATCCGGCGGAAATGGAGTATCCGATGCCGCTCTATACTTCCGGTAGAAATGAAGTGTTTGTCGGCAGGATCCGGGCGGATGAAAGCGTAAAACACGGTTTGAACCTCTGGGTCGTCGGTGACCAGATCCGCAAGGGCGCTGCTCTCAACGCCCTGCAGATCGCCGAACTGATGATTGC
>CAZRQI010000019.1:3177-20130 GCA_964602025.1 uncultured Veillonellaceae bacterium | reverse complement strand
TGGCGCCATAACCAACCGGCAGTGCGTCGGTTTCTTTACGCATCTGTTTGGAAGTCGTGCCGCTGCCCACCAGGGAATGGAAGCCGGAAATGGCGCCGCAGGCCACGGTGATGAACAGCAGCGGCCACAGATATTGGCCATCCTTCGGTGCGAAACCGGTGAACATCGGAACCTTGGTGGTGTCGATGCCGCTCATGAAGATCATGCCGACCGCGCCGATGAATACCGAGAAGTACAGCAGGAACGAAGCCAGATAGTCGCGCGGTTGCAGGAGCAGCCAGACCGGCAGCACCGACGCGGCGAAGATGTAGACGACCAGCGCCCAGCGCCAGAACTCGACGCTATACTTGAAGGTCGACAATACCCACGCGGAGGAGTTGCCGTAGAAGATCGAGCCGATAACCACCGGCACCATGACGATGGTGCTGTACAACAGGTTCAGGCCCAGCCGGTACACCAGCCAGCCGAACAGCATGGCGATGACCATGTAAACGATCGCGGAGAAAGCCACCGCCGGGTCGGCCGCGAACGTCTGCGCCGACAGTTCGAGGAAGACCGCGATGACCAGGGTCAGAGCCAGCCAGGTGAAGACCAGGAACAATTTCTTCGCCGGGGCGCCGATCCATTCGAAAACGACTTCGCCGACCGACAGGCCCTTGTGGCGCAGGGAAGCGACCAAGGAACCCATGTCATGAACGCCGCCGAAAAATACCGAACCAATGAGAACCCAGAGATAGGTCGGCAGCCAGCCGAATACGGAAGCCGCGGCGATCGGTCCGACGATCGGGCCGGCGCCGGCGATGGACGCGAAATGGTGGCCCATCAAAACGGCCGGGTGGGTCGGGCAATAATCAATCCCGTCATAAAGACAAGTTGCCGGAGTTTCCTTGTTGGGATCCAATGCAAAGACATTTTTCAGCCATTTGCCGTATGTCACGTACGCCAAACCATAGACAACGACTGCAACGATAAACATGGTTGCTAACATGAACTACACCTCCTGCCAAAATACGTAAAATGAATTCCAAAGACCAAATTTACGCTGACGTCTTTTCGCCTCCTTCCTTTGGAAAATCTTGCATTCCTACCCCCTTTGCCGCATATTCCAGACCCTTGTCCACCAAAAAGACAAGATCCTTGAATTTCGAGGGAACCGGGTCGCCAACCTGATAGCGCATGACTTCGACGTACCCCCCCAACCCCAGCCAAAGGCTCTTGGAGCGAGGGGATTTTCCCGATTCCGCCGACAAAAGCAAAAACCGATGCTTCATGACATCCGTTTCCGCTTTCCATTCCTTGAGGATCTTATCCTCATCGGTCACGCCACAATGCGTCCAAATTATATAGTCGTCCGAATGAAACTCGGCCACTTTTCCCAGCAGACCATCCTTGACGAAAGTAGCTCTGCGGTACACGCCTTCCATTCCGTGAGCCCGCCAAAAGGAAAATCCGACATACTCCCAGTAAGGTTGCATATCTTTCAAGATCATAACATCCTGCAAAAGCCTTTTTCCCGCCTCTCCCGGAAAAATTACGACTGTCGGTCAGTATAACGGCACAATCGCATATTTTCCAACACTTTCATAATATACTATATCGAAGTGCAGAATTCCTGCATTTGTAAAATATTTTTTCGTAAATTTTCTAAAACTTTATCACTGAATTAAATCCCGGATCGCCTGCATAACCGAAATGCCAATGTCCGGAGCTTTCTCCCCGTTCGCCGGTTCCGTCGCCGGATCGGCAATCGGCGTTCCAAAGCAAATCGTCACCCGGGGGAAAAACTGTTCTTTGCTGAACATCCGACGTGTCCCGCCGATGCCCACCGGCACGACCGGCACGGCCGCCTTGGCGGCAATCAGGGACAATCCCGCCTCGGCTTCCTTGAGCTGTCCGGTTTTGCTGCGGGTTCCCTCCGGGAAAATCACCACCAGTTCGCCCTGTTTCAGCCGGTCGATGGCATAACGGATCGCCGTCCGATCCGGAGCGCCCCGCCGCACCGGAAACGCCAACAGATTGCGAATGATCCAGGCGAACACTGGATTCCGGAACAATTCACTTTTCGCCATGAAATGAGTCCGACGGCCATGAAACGCCAATACCATCGCAACCAAAGGAATGTCGAAGAAACTTTGGTGGTTGGGCGCAATGATGGCGCCGCCCGCCGGAACGTTTTCAACCCCGCTGACGCGCAGCCGGAAAATCAAGCGGAACAGCAGCCAAAAAAATGCGGCCAGCGGCCAAAATAACAAATGATACTTCATCTTACTCCCGACGCATCCTGTCCTGATAGATTTCCACGATCCGGTCCACCACCGCTTCGATCGTCAAGCCCGTCGTATCGATCGCGATCGCATCCGGGGCCTGGACCAGCGGCGCCAGCTCCCGTTCGGAGTCCTGCTTGTCCCGTTCTTCCATCTCCCGCCGCAGTTCCTCCAGATTCGGATCATAGCCTTTCTCGCGCAGTTCCAGCCAGCGCCGGCGGGCCCGTTCCTGGGCCGAAGCGGTCAGAAAAATTTTGCAGCAGGCGTCCGGCGTAACCACCGTGCCGATATCCCGCCCGTCCAACACTGCCTTGCCGGCGGCCGCCAACTCGCGTTGCAGGCGCACCATGGCCTGGCGGACCGCCGAAACTTGCGACACCTGCGCCACCGCCGCCGTCACCGCCGGGGTACGGATCTGTTTCGTCACATCTTGCCCATCGGCCACGACCCGCAGGCTCTCGCCCTCCCGCACGAACCGGACATCGATCCGCGCCGCCAGCGCCCCTACGGCTGTCGCATCCGCCGGGTCCAGGCCCAGGTCCAGGCTCCGGCTGGTCACCGCCCGATACATGGCCCCGGTATCCACATAGATAAATCCCAATTGTTGCGCAACCAGCCGGGCCACCGTGCTTTTTCCCGCCCCGGCCGGCCCATCGATCGCGATGACATTCTGCTTCATGCCCGACATCCTTCCATCACTTCAAAGAACCCGGGGAACGAAATGGCGACGCAGCCCGCATCATCCAGGCAGACGCCTTCGCTGGCCATGCCGGCGACCGTCAGCGCCATCGCCACCCGATGGTCGGCATAGGCCAGACACTCAGCGGCGTGCAGCTTGCCCGTTCCCTCAATGATCAGCCCGTCCCGCTGTTCCGTAACATCGCCGCCCATCCGGACCAGTTCGCAGGACATGGCCCGCAGGCGATCCGTTTCCTTGACCCGCAGCTCTTCCGCCCCTTCGATCCGGGTCCGGCCGCGGGCGAACAGCGCCGCCACCGCCAAAATCGGAATTTCGTCAATCAAGCGGGGAATGAGCTCCGAGCTGACGGAGATTCCCGTCAACGACGCCGACCGGACGCGCAGGTCCGCCACCGGCTCTTCGCCGCTGCGACGTTCCGCCAGCACTTCGATGTCGGCGCCCATTTCGCGCAGCACCTCCAGCAAGCCGGTCCGGGTCGGATTAATGCCGACATTGGTCAGTAATACCTCGCTGTCGGGAATGATCGTCGCCGCCACCAGCAAAAAAGCCGCCGAACTGAAGTCGCCCGGCACGTTGACCACGGCCGGCGCACGCAGGCTACTGGCGGGATTCACCGTAACAGAAAGGTTATCCCGGAGCACCGGCGCGCCAAACTGGCCGAACATCCGCTCGGTATGGTCCCGGGACAGATACGGCTCCGTAATCGTGGTCGGCGAGGCCGCGTATAAAGCGGCGAACATGATCGCCGACTTCACCTGGGCGCTGGCCACCGGCATAGTGTACCGGATTCCCTGCAGGCTGGCGGCCGGTTCGATGGCGACCGGCGCATAACGGGAATTTTCGCGGCCGACAAGTCTGGCCCCCATTTGCGTCAACGGCGTGACGATCCGCGCCATCGGCCGCCGCCGCAATGAATGGTCTCCCGTCAGAACCGAAAAAAACGGCTGGCCCGCCAGCAATCCGCTCAGAAGACGAATCGTCGTCCCCGAGTTGCCGGCGTCCAGCACATTATCCGGTTCACTGAGTCCATAGAGTCCCTTGCCCTGAACGATGACATCCCCGTCCGGGCGCACATGGACCGACACGCCGAGCGCCCGCATGCAGGCGACCGTCGACAGGCAGTCCGCCGAGGCCAGAAAATTTTTGACCGTTACCGGCGTATCCGCCAGGCCGGCCAACATGATGCTGCGGTGCGACAGCGATTTGTCGCCCGGAATCGCCACGGTTCCCCGCAAAGCCCGAGCCGGACTGATTTTTATTCCCCGTGCCATGCCAGCCACCATCCTTCCGTACTTCCCGCATAAACACTCTTATATTTCATCCTCAAAAAATGCAACGTTATACCTATTCTACTTTTTGCCGGCCAACTCCTGCAGGCGAACCACTTCCGCCGCTGCCAGCGGACGCAACGCACCCGCCTTGAGGTCGCCCATCGTCAGAAAGCCGTACCGGATGCGTTTCAGCCGCCGGGGCGTCAGGCCGACGGATTCCGCCATGCGCCGGACCTGCCGGTTGCGTCCTTCATGGATGACGATCCGAAAGCGCCAATAGCCGTTTTCGGCAATAACCGGCGGATAGGTTTTGGCCGGGGCGGTCAGGCCATCCGCCAGATGTACGCCGCGCTCCAGCGTCTTCAGCAGATCGGGCATCGGCCGTTCTTCGACATCGACCTCATATTCCTTCTCGACTTCAAACCGGGGATGCGACAGTCCCTGCGTCAGCTCGCCATCGTTGGTGAGCAGCAGCAGCCCTTCCGTATCGTAATCCAGCCGTCCCACCGGGTAGACCCGCTCGGTCACGCCGGCGGCCGCAGCCAAATCCGCCACCGTCTTCCGGCCCTCCGGATCCTGCAGCGACGTGATGACCCCATACGGTTTATTCAAGAGAAAATATAATTGCTGCGCCCGTTTAAGGGGATTGCCGTCCACCTCGATCCGGTCGGCGTCCCAATCGGCCTTCGCGCCCAACTCCCGGACCACTTCGCCGTTCACCGCGACCCGGCCGGCCAGTATCCACTCTTCCGCCTGCCGCCGGGAAGCCAGTCCGGCGGCGCTGATGATTTTTTGCAGCCGCTCGGCGCTCATACCTTGTCCAACCCCGCCGCGTCTTCCGGCAACGGTTCCGGGTCCGGCAGAATCGGCAATTCCGCCAGATTGTCCAAGCCAAAGCAGGCCAAAAATTCTTCCGTGGTTCCGAACAGAATCGGCCGGCCGATCGAGTCCTTGCGACCGACTTCCTTGATCAGCCGCCGCTCGACCAGCGTGTTGATCACTCCATCCGACTGCACGCCCCGGATGAACTCGACCTCCTGCCGGGTCACAGGCTGTTTGAAGGCAATAATCGATAATGTTTCCAGCGCCGCCGGCGACAATTTCGCATCCTGATGCATCGCCAGTTTTTCCACCACCGTCGCCAGTTCGGGCTTGGCGCACATTTGCCAGCCACCGGCCACCTGTACCAGGCAGAGGCCCCGTTCCGGCCGGTCCATGTCCGTCTGCAGTTCCCGCAGCATTTCCAGCACATGATCCATGGGAATATCCAGCAGTTCCGACAGCCGTTCCGGTTTCAACGGATCGCCGGCAGCGAACAGCATCGCTTCCATCGGGCCTTTCAGATGCTCATAAAACATAGTTGCGTCATTCCCTCCATGTCAGGAAAATCGAACCAAACGGTTCCGGCTGCTGGACGCGAATGCGCCGCATGCGGATCAACTCCAACACCGCCAGAAACGTGCTGACGATTTCCACCTTGGAACCGGACCGCTTGAGCGCCTGCCGGAACTCCAACCGTCCCCCGGCGGCCTCCAGCAGCCCCACGATGTCGGTCATTTTATCCTGCACGGTTATTTCTTCCCGGGCGATCGTGCGAAATTCCTCGGCCACGGTTTCCCATAGCGAGGAAAAGGCCGCCAGCAAATCGTCGATGGTCAGCCCTTTGGGCAATGCCCGTTCCACCGTAAACACCTGCGGCAACCGATGAATATAACGCTGCCGACGGTGCAGCAGTTGTTGCAGTGCATCGCCCGCCTCCCGGAACCGCCGGTACTCGATCAGGCGTTCGACCAGCTCGGCGCGCGGATCCGCTTCTTCGACTTCTCCCTCATCCTCGGGTTTCACCGGCTTCGGCAACAGCATCCGCGACTTGATCAGCAGCAGTGTGGACGCCATGATGAGGAACTCGGTCGCCACTTCCATGTTGAACTCTTTCCAGGCGCGCAAATACGCCAGATACTGCTCGGCAACCGCGGCGACCGGAATATCGTAGATATCGACCTTATTTTTCTCGATCAGGTGAAGCAGCAGGGCCAGCGGCCCCTCGAACGCTTCCAGCTTGATGTTGTATTCTTCGGCGCTCATCCCATGTGCATGACGGACCGGACCTGCTCCATCGTCGCCTGCGCTGTCGCCCGGGCCCGTTTGGCGCCGTCGTCCAGAATGTCTTTCACGTCGTTGGGGCGGGACGCCCAGTCCTGACGCCGGTGATGGATATCCGCCAGCGCTTCGACCATGTGTTCGGCCAGCCGCTTCTTGCAGTCGACGCAGCCGATGCCGGCGTTGCGGCAACCGGTTTCGATTTCGCCCAGTTCGCCGGGACTGTATAATTTATGGAAGGTAAAGACCGGACAGACTTCGGGACGTCCCGGATCGGTCCGTTTGATCCGCTGCGGATCGGTCACCATCAGGCGAACCCGCGCCCGCAGATCATCGGGGCTGGCCGCAAACGGGATCTCATTGCCATAGGATTTGCTCATCTTGCGTCCGTCGATCCCCGGCACCACCGGCGCCGCGCCGATATACCCCTTCGGTTCCGGGAACACGTCCTGCTTGTAAATGAAATTGAAGCGGCGCACCATCTCCCGGGCCAACTCCAGGTGCGGCAGCTGATCTTCGCCGACCGGCACCGTATCCGCCTTGTACAGAACGATGTCCGCCGTCATCAGCACCGGATAACCCAGGAAGCCATAGGTGTTGATGTCCTTGCCCTGGTCACCCAGCTGCTGCAGTTTGTCCTTGTAGGTCGGCACCCGTTCCAGCCAGGACAGCGGCGTCATCATCGACAACAGCAAATGCAGCTCCGCGTGCTCTTTGACATGGGACTGGATGAAAATGCGGTTCTTTTCCGGGTCCAGGCCGGCGCTCAGCCAGTCCAGGGCCATATTTTTAATATGATCCGGCAACCGCGACGGATCCTCGAACGACGAGGTGAGCGCGTGCCAGTCCACGATACAGAAAAAGCATTCATACTCATGCTGCAATTTCACCCAGTTCGACAAAGCGCCGAGATAATTGCCCAGATGAAAATTCCCCGAGGGCTGCATTCCGCTAAAAATACGACCTTTGACCATTTTACCCGCTCCTCTTTAAAATACAATTCCCAAAATAAGTCGGGCAGCGCCCCGAATGATGAATTCTACCACCCGGAAAAACGGCGTCACGACAAAACTGAGCAAACCGGGAACCAGCACCAGCGCAATCAGAATATAATTGCCGTAGGGCTCCAGTTTCTGGTACTGATAGGCCAGACGGCCCGGCAGGAGGCTCATCAGCACTTTCGATCCGTCGAGAGGCGGAATCGGAATCAGGTTGAACACTGCGAACATCACATTGTACCGGTACAACTGCGCCAGCGTCTTTTGCCAGACGACGCCGATCAGGTTCAACTCGTAGAGGAAATTCAGGAAAAAGTACGCCACGAAGCCAAGCGCGATGTTGGCGCCGGCGCCGGCCAGAGACACGATAAACGTCCCCTTGCGGCCGTCAAAAAAATTCCGGGGATTGATCGGCACCGGCTTGGCCCAGCCGAAACCGGCGACAAACAGTAGCAACATCCCGATCGGATCAATGTGGGGAATCGGATTCAACGTCACCCGTCCCAAAAAACGGGGCGTGGGATCGCCCATCGCCACCGCCGCCCGGGCGTGGGCATATTCATGAATCGTCATCGCCGCCAGCAATGCCGGGATTCGGTAAACCATATCGACATCAAAACCGAACACGGAGGTCCTCCTTTATTCTTTACATTGTGTGGCAATACTACAATTATACCCGGAAACCCTGCCGAACGCAAAGAAAAAGACCTGCGGCGCGCAGGTCCAGGATTGGCATCTCAACAAACGACGCTGATTATTTTTGCGCCAGCTGAAACACTTCATTCAGAGAAATTTCCGCTTTGTTGCCCCAGCGGATGAATTGGCCGTCGGTGCTCACATTCTCAAAGACTCTGACATCCGCCAACGCCATGAAGCGGATATGTCCCAGCCGGGCGGCCATGTTCAGGATGACGGCGGTCCCGTTGTCGAACGTCACTTCCAGCCGATACTCTCCCCGAGCGACCACCGTAGCGATCCGAATCATTGCGCTCCCATCCTCCCCGTCCCGCAGACGGCGTCCTGTTCCCGCCAGTCACGCTAGGCGCGGGCGCAGAACGGAATAATAATATTGGCAAGCAGGCAGCTTCCTCCCAGCACCATGAACATGACGCGGTCCAAGGCGATTGCCAGATCCGGCTCGCTTTTTCGGACAGCCAGATGATAGGAATACAGCGACAAAACGATGGAAAGGGTAATCGTCAACAAGCCAATGCCGGTAATATGGTCCACGAGACCAAACTCGCCGGCGTATGACGGCAAGGCGCCATTGGCGACATACGAGTTGGCGACGGCGCCGAAATAGGCGCCGGTCGGCATGGCGAACCGCGTACCGTAATCCGTCGGTTTGATGAAAAAGCTAAACAACGTCAACAGCGTCGCCGCAAACAGGGACAGAAAAATTTTGATGTACGAACCGATCCCGTCCCGGCTGATCCGTATTCCGGCCAGATATTGCGAATACACCCGTTCCGAGCCGGCAACCGCCCGCGGGTCGCCATAGGCGGTTTTGTAGGAATGGGCCTGGACCACATCGCTGAGTCTCACAATTTTAAAGCCTGGTATTTCGGCGCGGGGACTGATGCTGACGGAGTCGGCGACATAGCGGATTTTATTGGCGTCCCGCACTCCATCCTCCACATAGAGATTGAGCATGTGGTCTTCCAGCGGCACACGGGTTGCGTCATAAAACTTGATCATTTTCGCCGAAACCCGGTAGCGTTGATAATTCATCCCGTCAGGATCGTGAACTTCTTCCAGCAGATCTTTCTTCGTAATTGTCCCGTTGACCAGAAAGAAACTGCCACCGGGATTCAGATCCCGATCGCCTTGCCAGCTGAACCAGATATAGAAATGCGTACTCCAAAACGAATCCTTGATGGACAGACTCTCAAAGCTGTCGATATAAGTCCCGACTTTTACGGGAACATATTCCCCGTTTTCCGCCAACTTGGCGGCGTAAGATTTGGCCCACCAATTCATTTCGCCCTTGGCGTTGGCGGTAGCCCCCTTTTCCTTGTCGGCGGCGGATGTCGCCATTTTTCCGGCATGACGGACTCGCGAATCATTCATGCTCTTATACATGGTCGAGGCACTGCTATAAGTAATCATCGAATAGAAAACCAGGATGAAAAGTGCGAATAAGAACAGAAAACGGCGATTTTCCGCCGATAACTTTTGCCAGTTCACAAGCGAGGCGGCTCCTTTCCCAACAACCGAAAATCCGCTTTGCCCCGGAAAAACCTCCGACCGCATCCTGGAATGGACGGGATGAGAGGCTTCCGGGGCAAAAAACTTTGAACCATCAGGGTTCTGTTATGTTGCGCTATTTGTAATTGATCGCGCCTTTGCCGTTTTGTTGGTAATAATACGTGATCTGCGAAATCTGGGTTAAGTCATAGTCTTTCTTCTCCCAGTTCCATGTCTTGCCGCTGCTGTCCTTGATCCGGAAATTCCACCATCGAACGTTGTTGGTATTGTCAAACGTGATATCGATGCTGCTGTTGGGCGCCACCGCATCTCCTTCCAACAGGTTTTCCTCCCAATTATCGCTGTTCGCCGGCGCCACCCAGAAGCCGACGATACGGAACGGCGAACGGTTGATCAACGTGAAGTCCTGGCTACCGGCAAACGCCACGCCGGGCAGAGTCATTACCACGAGCAGAAGCAGTAGGCCGGTCAGCAGTTTCTTGGTACGAGTCATTAATAACACCTCCATTAATTTCGCCAATACAAAATCCCCTGACGAATACTTCGATTGTACAGGGGATTTTGCCATTTCACCATCACCCGTCGGGTGACAGTCTTGTATTTTTTTGATTGTTTTCCTATTCTTTACCAATTTTTTCTTTCAGCAGTGCCCGGGAACTCACGCCGATCTTTTCAAAGCTCCGTTTGAGCAACGTTTTCACCGTGTTTTCGGAGATGTTCAGTCCGGCGGCGATCTCCCGGTTCGTCAGTCCGTCCGCCGCCAACAGGGCGATCTCCCGTTCACGCGCCGTCAAATCGACCTTGGCCGCCCCGTCCTCCGCCGGCTCATTCAGCGCGGCGCGAACCTGCCGAACCCCCTTGGACAAATCGGCGATCCGCAGCGCAACCCCGTGAAATTCCGGATCGCGCCCCAGTTCCTCGATCAAGGGAAGAAGCAGGTCGGCGTTTTCCGCGAACGGCATCAACATTTCGTCCGGCAAAGCCATGTTCAATGCCTGTTTCAGCAAGATCAACGCTTCGTTGCGGCGAAAAAGTTTCTCGTTCGCCGCCGCCCGGTAGATCTGCGTATAAATGTGGCTCAGACAATGGGGAATGCGTTCCGCCGCATCCGCCCAATAGTCGGCCAATCCCAGAGCTTTGCGCTCTTGCCCGGAAATCAGCAGCACCCGTCCATGAATCACATTAAAATAGGCGAGTACAGGCGGAAGAAGGCGGCCGGCGGAAAAATCCCCGACGCAAATCCAGTCCGCAACTTGATCCGGTTGGTTCAGTTGGGCGAACAGGAATCCTTCGCACAAATCAATAGTATGAAGATACAACCCTTGCCGGCTCGTCCGAGCCATTGTCCGCATTTCATCCAAAAGTTCCCGGGCAAGCGCCAAATCGCCCTGGGCCAACGCAACCCGAACCTGCACAAACAAAGCGCAAATCATACTGCCCGTCTGCCGGTCGATTCCCGCCTTCTGCAAGGCCTTATGGCTAACAATATCGGCATTATCAAAATCGCCCTGATTGTAATGCTGTTCGGCCTGCATGACATATTCCGCGCCGGAACCGTGGTTGGCAGTCACCCGGTAATACAACGGCATGGCCGCAAGCATTTCCCGAACTTCCTGCCGCAAGCCGCCCGTTTCCCGGTAAAACATATACAAAACGGATGGCGATCCCATGGTCCACGGCGTATTATGGTCGCATAGCAGAGACTCTCCCTGCAGCAATTCTGCGGCTCGCCGGATATGTTCCGCCATGGCCGCGATGTCATTATATTTCGCCAGCATATGAACCAGTTCCAGTTCGCCCGCCAACCGGTTTCGCCTCTTCGAATCGCTCATCCCGGCGATTTCCCGTTCCAACTCCATACACTGGATTGCGAACGGCTCCATTTCGCCAAACATCAACAACTCCCGAACGTATACAACGACGGCCAGCAAATGTTTTTTCCTTATTTCCGGCGGGCACTCGCTGAAATATCGGATAACGGTTTCTTTACTTTCTCTGCTGATACTGTTGCCCTTATCCAGCGCCACCGCATCGAGCAAACGGTCGAAATCGCCGGCCTGCTGGAAACAGCGCATCGCCGCAAGATAATCGGCGACGGTCAGATGCCACTCGCCCGCCGCTTGCCAAATCAGCTTTTTCTTTTCCTCTGCCAGACCATCGAACAACTCGCGCAGATACCCCGCAAAAATATTATGCAAATGATAGACTTGGTCTCGCGCGTCATACCGGATAAAAGCATTCTGCACCATCAAGCGTTTCAGCAGGGACGCCGCATTGTGGTTTCGCCACACGAACTGCGCCTGAGGCAAGGTAAAATAATCAAAAGCGCAAATATGCACTAAAAAATCCCGCAGTTCGCCAGTTAGGGGTCCATACACCGTTTTGGCCAGAAGTTCCTGCAAACTGACCGGCTTTTCAAAACGCCCCGCCTGCAGAAATCCCAACAGGCACAAATAAAGCGCGCTAATCCAGCCTTCCGTGTAAGAGTGGAGCGTCTCCGCCTCTTGCGGTTTCAACCGGACTCCGCACCGTTGATAGTACTTTATGATTTCAGCCGGCGTCAGTTCAAAGAACGATTGGGTGACATGCTGCGCCAATCCCTTTAACGTCAGTTCCTCCAGCATCTCCAAAGAAACCATCCGAGTGGCGATCACGACATGGAAGCCCGGGATTTTCCGCCGGACCAAGCTCACGATAAACTCATGAACATCGGGTTCCGCAAGCAGATGATAGTCGTCGATGACGAACAACGCGCGATCTTTGCCGGGCCGGTTGACGATCAGGGCGACGGCCTCGCGGCGGGTCGCATTGTCGTCGGGAAGACCAAGTTCCGCCAGCATGCGAGAACAATCCCGGTCTAGTTCCGCGAACACTTCGCAGAAATCGCTCCAGAAATGCGCATCATCATTCTCGCGAACCGTTTTCCACAACGCCTTGATTCCGGTTTTCGCGGCATATTCCTGAATCGCCGTTGTTTTTCCATAGCCCATCGGCGCTTCCATGACCGTCAGGGGATATTCGGGGATTTGGCTCAGAACCTCTGTCAACCGATCGGAAAAATATAGACTCCGGGAATTGGGCCGCTTGTTTTTGAACATTCATTGCACCTGCTGGTTCATTCATCACACCGTAAGTGTTAATCAATGATTTTCGCCGCAATGAACGGATAATCCTCTCCGGGAAGGCCGTCTCAGGAAAAAATAGTCTGGCATTCCAAAAAATCGCTGATCTCGGCGGGCGGTAACGGATGGCAAAAATAGTAACCCTGCCCCTCGTCACAACCTTCCGCCCGCAGAAAATTATACTGGGAAACCGTTTCCACGCCTTCCGCCACCACCGCCGCCTTCATGCTGCGGCCAATGCTGAGAATGGCGCGCACCAGTTCCATTTCTTTCGAACCGGCGGCCATCTCCCGTACGAACGAGCTGTCGATCCGCAATTTGTCCACCGGCAGTTTCTTCAATAACAGTAGGCTGGAATACCCTGTGCCGAAATCGTCGATGGATACCTTTGCCCCCATCGACTTCATTTTATTCAGATCTTCGGACGCCCGCTCGGGATCCTGCATGATCGAGTTTTCCGTCAGCTCCAGTTCCAGTCTGCCGGCCGGCACCTGGTGCTCATCGATGAGACTTTCGACCACGTTGACAAAACCCGGTCCCTGGAAACAGCTGTCAAACAGATTGACCGCCACCGCCCCTGCCCAGCCCGTCGGCTGCCAAGACTGAATCTGACGACAAACGTTACGCACGACCCACTCGCTAAGCCGTCCGATCATCCCGCTCTCCTCGGCCACCGGGATAAAGACGCCCGGCAGCAATTCGCCCCGGGTCGGATGGCGCCAGCGGATCAAGGCCTTCAGCCCGATAATCCGACCGGTGCGCATCTGAATCGTCGGTTGGTACACCAGCACAAACTCATTTTGATCCAAAGCGCGCTGGATCTCCATGCTCAGGTGGAAACGCTCCCGGATTCGCTGATTCAGCTCCGGCGTAAAAAAACGATAGCCGCCGCGTTCCACTTTTTTCGCATGATACATAGCCATGTCCGCGTTCCGGATCAAAGTCTGGCGATCTTCGCCATCCGCTGGAAACACACTGATGCCGACACTCATACTGACCGAGAAATCGGTATTGCCCACCTCTATTTTACCGGATGTCAATTTTTGCGCGACCAGCGCCGCCCCATCGACACCGCAATCCCACAGCATAATGACGAATTCATCGCCGCCGTAGCGGGCCACCGTGTCGCCGCCACGGACCAACTCATTCAGTTTCTGGCTGACTGCCATCAACAATTTGTCGCCCATGTCATGCCCCAATGAATCATTGACAAACTTAAAATTGTCCAGATCCAAAAACAACAGCGCCAATTCTTTTTTCTCGCGGCGGGCGACAACAATCGCCTTTTCCAGCCGGTTGTTGAGCATATTGCGGTTTGGCAGCCTGGTCAGGGGATCATAATGGGTCAGGAAGGAATTATCGTCCACGGCGTTTTTCATGCCGGTGATATCCAGCATCGAGCCGTCCAGACGCATCACTCTGCCTTTGGCATCGCGCTGCGCCGCGCAATTGTTGCGGACCCAGCGCTCCGAACCGTCTTTGTGAATGATCCGGTGCTCGATCGGCAGCCGTTGGCGGTCACTCCAGATATCCCGCAAAAACTCCCGGATCATTTCGCAATCTTCCGGGTGAATCATATTCAACCACAATTCATGGTCCCGGCAGAATTCATCCCCGGCGTAACCCGTCAGTTTCAGGCACTGGGGACTGTGGTAGATCGACCGGACCAATCCCTTATAATAGGCGACGGAATATAGATATTCATGAATATGGTCCAGGATCGCCTCGCAGTGCCCCAGTTTTTCCTGCAGCGAACAGTTGGGCGCGGGGCGGGAATGATTTCCCGGACGGCGACGGTCCTTCGCTTCAGCCTTCACATTGGCCACCGCAAACCGGGTTCAGGGACTTTTCCGCATGCTGGCACAAAACAACCGGCACACAGTGTGATTGTTTCCGAAAAATCACGGCATAGTCCTGTTGAATCCGACGCCAAAAGGTTTGCGCCAAGGCATCCGGCGCGTTCTCGTTCGCCGTCGTCGCCAAGTGTCGGAAATGGTCGGCCAGCTGCCCGATCACCAGCACTTCGCGCGCATCTTGCCGCAACGCCTCTTCCAATTGGGAAAAATTCTGCACGACGCACATGCTTCTTCGCCCCTTTTCCGTCCATATTCCCCCGATCGTCCTGAATGTTCCTCTTATATTTTCTCATATACTCCCCATTTCGCATTCTCTGCGCTGGATAGTTTTTGCCAATAAAAAAGAACCGGTTTTATCGCATTTCGATAAAACCGGTCAGACTGTTATTTCTTACACGACCAGATGAGTCATCCGGGTGTTTTTCTCCATGAAGGTAAACATTCGAACGGCAATGGTCAATTTTAGCCGCACCTCCATCGCGTCCAGATCGGCGTTGAGCGCTTTTTCGATCTTCTTTTTGCGAAAAGCGACGGTTTGCGGATGAATATGCAGCTTTTTGGCGATGATCTGCGCGGATTCCCCGGTCAGAAGTTCCTGCAGGGTCTGCAACAGGTCGCTGGACTCGCCGCCGGCGCAATCCCGCATCAACGGCCCCAGACTGTCCCGAACAAAGCGTTGCGCCCGTTCCGATCTCAGATCGTTCAGCACGAACTGGAAACAGCCCAGCTCATGCCAGAAATGCACTTGTTGGTCCGGATGCAGAAGCGGCCCATAGTTGACGGCCGCCTGGGCCTGCGCGTACATTTCGCCGAGATTCTGCGTCTGGACTGAAAAACGGGAGATCCCGACCCGTAGGGGAATTCCCTGCCAATACCGCGAAACTGTGGCGACAATGTCCGAGGCAATCGCCTGTGCTTGCGGCGCAACCTTATCCGAGCGCTTATCCGGAATGGAACGGAGGATCGCGATCCCGTCCGGCGCTTGCCATGTCACGCCGGCGCCCACGTATTGGAGCGTTTCAATCAAGCTGTCCATCGCATACTGCCGTTCGATCTGGTCATGTTCCGAAGCGCCGGGAGAAAGATACGACCCGGGAATCTCAAGCAGAGACAAGACCAACGGCGGCTGCAGCTCAATTCCCATCAGCTGGGCGGAGTTCAGCCACTCCGTCACGCCCATCCTGCGGTGGATCGCATCGTTGAGAAAGTCGGTCTGTCGCTGCTGCTTGTGACGCCGCAAGGCATCCTGCTCGGAACGTTTGCTGTCCGTCACATCCACACCTACGCAAATCACCATCTGTTCGCCGGTCTTTGGATCCTGCAGGGCGTGATTCGTCCAATCCACCCACACCCGTCGGCCGGACCGCGTCAGATTTTCCTGGATATTTCGCCGCTGCCCCCCCGCCGAATTTCCCTTGAATTTTTCGATTGCCTGTTGGATATTGCGGCCGGCCAAATCAAAAGCCGGCGCGATTGTCTCAAAAATCGACCGGGACAACAGTTCCGATGAATCAAACCCAAAGAAGGAAAGTCCATAATCATTGATGAACGTCACTTCCGCCCGTTCATTGAGAATCATCATGATCACGTCCGCGCCCTGAATCAGGCTGCGGTATTTCAATTCATCCGCCGCCTCGCCGGGTTCCGCGACTTTTGTCTTGCTGATGTCGACATATACGAGCGCCATGTGTTCGGGCGCCGGGCTATAAGCGACGACAGACAGCCAGCGCCGGAGGCTCTTGTCGAAATACTCGAAGCAGGCGGGTTGACGGGCGATCGCCACATCCCGGCACAGCTGCTGCCAGTCCAATTCCGGCGCATGACCCGCCTGGCTGATCTCGCTGGAGTTTTTGCCAATGATTTCATGCACCGGCCTCCCCATCATCAGACCGAAGGCATCATTCGCGTCCAGTAAAATCGGTTCGCAGGCATTGCCCCGGCTGCCGCGGATAATTCGATGATAGCTGACGGCTGTGCTCATTTTGGCGAACAATGCCCGGTATTTCATCTCGTTGGCCGCCAGGGCCGCTTCCTCCCGCCGGCGGTCCGTAACGTCGGATAACACAGCGTGGCAATGATCCCCATCCCGCCCGGCCTTGAGTTCCATTCGGACCCATTTCATCAGCCCATCGCCGGTTCGCAACCGGACTTCGCAATGTTCCGGGCCGCCGCCGGCAAACGCCCGCGTCAGGCATTTCGCAAAAGCGCCGGCATCTTCCGGGTCCGGAAAATCGAGGCGCCAGCCTTGCCGGTGCAAGCTTTCCATATCCAACGTATTTAGTCCTTCCAGATTCAGATACCGGATGACGCCTTCCCGGTCCAGCACCATATAGCAGCCAAAGACCGCGGAATTCCGCTCCAGGTCCGCCACCAATCCAGCCCGGGTTTGTCGCAATTTTTCCTGCAGCCAAGACACATCGGACGACTTTTCGCA
>CAZRQI010000019.1:0-3077 GCA_964602025.1 uncultured Veillonellaceae bacterium | reverse complement strand
GTCGAAAATCTAATGCGCTTTTCCGATCCATGCCAATAATTGGCCAGTTTTGATCTGTTCGCCGCAAGTCACGTACAACCGCTGCACCACACCGGGTTCCGGCGCCAAAATCAGCGTGCTCAACTCCGGTGACTCGATCACCAGCAGCTCCTGATTATTGCGCACCGATTCGCCAACCGCCACCATAATCTCACGAATCCTGCCACTGCGCGGCGCTACGACTTCGATCATTCAAAGCCCCTCCTCACACCGAAATGCCGGTCAATCCGTCCTGCCGTCACAGTGGTTAATTTTTCGTGAAAAGCCTCTCATCCCCTTCGATTATTTCTATAAAAGTACCGGTAAAAAACGGGGCAATATTATCCACTCTGGATAATCCGCCCCCAAAGTTCAGCTTTGCGAGTATTCCCGTTCCGACATCGACATCATTTTCAACGCAATGGCAATATTCAGGATGACTTCCGAAGAATCCAGATCCACGCCCAGGATTTTTTCCAGCCCTTTTTTGCGAAAGACCAGCGTCTGGCGGTGAATATGTAATTGCTCGGTAATCAGTTGGGCGGAATGGCCGGACACGATTTCCCGGAGCGTATCCAACATTTCCTCCCGGGTTCCGGTGCGATTCAACTGGAGTAACGCTCCCAACTGGTCCTCGATGAATTGCTGCGCCATGCCGGTATGCAAATCTTTGACGATGAACTGGTAAAAACCGAGATCATCCCAATGATGTAACTGATTGGCGGCATTGATCACCGGCCCGAATGATAGGGCGGCGTACGCCTGTTCGTACAGTTCCGCGATTGTCTGCATCGGGTGGGTCGAATGGGCGCAACCCGCCCGAACGTTGCCAGCTGCCGCGCCAAACTGAAGCGCCCGTTTCACCATGTCTTCCACAACGCTTCGCGCCATTTTCACGTTCATCTTGTCAGCGGCGTCGGGAAGCGACCGCACCACCGCGATTCCATCCCGGGTTTTCCAGGCGGCGCCGGCTTCCCACGGCTGTAGGGCTTCAATGATGGTATCCAGCCGGGTTTGCCAATCCGCAGGCTCCCGGCCTGTTCCGCCGTTCTTCTTGTTATCCGCGGAAATATCCAGCAATCCCACCACATAAGGCGGCGCCAAGGCAATGCCCAACTGGCGGGCGGCGCCAATCAGCTCCGAATGGGAAAGGCGACGGCTGATCCCGTCATTGAACAAATTGCGGCGTCGTTGCCGATCCAGCTGTTTCTCCTGTTCCCGCTGCGTTTTCTTCGCATCGATCGCGTCCACGCCGACCACGACGAATCGCGCTTCCTCGCCGGTGAAATCCTGGCACTCCTGCACCGTCCAATCCACCAGCACCCGTTGTCCCTGCCGGGTCAGACTCTCGATCAATCCCCGGCGATGCCGTTTGATTTTCACCTTGAAAATTTTGAACAGTTTCCGCACATCCTGCGCTTTGGCCGGGTTCATTCGAATAATCGGGCCGAATATGTTTTTGCCGATCAGTTCTTCGCTGCGATAACCGAAAAAACCCAGGCCGTATTCGTTCATAAAAGTGATTTCGCCGACACCGTTGAGAATCATGATGATCGCATTGGCTTCCCGGACCAGCGACCGATACCGTTTTTCACTCTCGATCGCCAACTGGTCCTTCTTTTTCATCTCGGTGGTATCCAGATAGATAAACGCCATATGTTGCGGCGACGGTACGAAGGCAATGACCAGATACCACTGTTTCAACCGCTGGCAGTAGTATTCGAACGTCACCGGCTGGCCGGTTTCAGCGCCGCGCTGGTACAACGGTTTCCAGTCGAAATCGCCCGTCAAGCTAAACAAGCCGACTTCGCTCTTTTTTCGGCCGATCAGGCCGGGCAACTCTCGCCCCAGCATCTGGGCATACATCGGATTGGCTTCGATGATGATCGAGTCGCGGACATTGCCGTCATCCCCCTCGAGCATCCGGTGATAGCTAAAGGCGACATTGAGGTTTTCAAACAGAGCGCGATACTTGGATTCGTTGAACAGCATCGATTGCTTGACGATCCGGGATTCCGTCACGTCCCGCAACATCAGGCAGCATTCCTGGAAGTCGGCCGTGGCGGCGCCTTCCAGCTCCACAAACAACAACTGTCCCTGCCGGTTGTTGACGCCGATTTCGCAGGATTCCCGGCCGCCGCTCTGAAATAGCCGCTGCAAAAACGAATTGAATTCCGCACGATCCGTCTCGGGCACAAAGGCATCACACCACAGGCCGACCAAGACGCGCCGTTCTTCGCCGAGCAGGGTTGCGCCCGCCGGATTCACCTGGCGAATCTGCCCATCCGGGCCAAGAACGATATAGCCCACCGGGGCATGTTCAAACAAATCGTCAAAAAGTTCCTTTTCGGCTTCCAACGCTTCCTGCTCCCGCAAGAGTCGCAGGACGTCATCCGACAAATTTTGCTCTTTTGCTTGAATCCCCTCCCCTCGGACGAGATTTTGCCAGCCTGCCAGTATTTTGAAATGTCTTTATTATATTCTGCAACGAATTTTATTTTCCTGCATTCAATTTCGAATATTCCGCTAATGATTCGTCAATTTCTTTAATTAAAATTATACAAACATGATAAAAAGAGAAAAACTGCCAAATAAAACACCGGATAGCCGCAACCTGCTCCCTTTTCGTATGTGTTCAGGACAAAAAACTGCGACAAAGCGTGCGCCGCGGAATCCCACAGTATTTGATATAATAGGATCAACCTCATATTGTACGTATCCGGGATCAGTCATTTCGCCGTACCCGTCATAATGCGCAGAGGAGGGAGAACAATGGGCATCGCCTTGTTCACGGATCTCTACGAGTTGACAATGGCGCAAAGCTACCTGGAGCACCATAAGACCGGCAACGCCGTCTTCAGCCTGTTTGCGCGGCGACTGCCGCCGGAGCGGAACTTTCTCATATCCTGCGGATTGGCTACGTTGGTGGACTATCTGAAAGCGTTCCAGTTCTTTCCGGTCGACATCGAATACCTGCGCAGCCTGAACAAATTCAGTCCGGGCTTTCTCGACTATCTGGCCAACTACCGCTTTAGCGGCAAACTGTACGCCATTCCCGA
>CAZRQI010000018.1:0-20480 GCA_964602025.1 uncultured Veillonellaceae bacterium | reverse complement strand
AGTCGGATATTATTACACAGGCAAGGGCGCTTTCAGCATGCTGACGGAGGAAATTTCCCGATATAAAGTGCGGGATATTCAGTCCGTTCCGGTTGTTGTGGCTTCGACGGCCAGCGCCTATGATACCATTGTGACGATGTTTCTCGAAGATGTCGGAACGGTGTTCGTGGTGGAACCGGGGGGCATATTGAGAGGCGTTGTTTCACGGAAGGATTTGTTAAAGGTTGCGATGGGAAGTCGCGATCTGCAAAAAATTCCGGTGAAGGTATTGATGACCGGGATGTCGAAAATGATAATGACCGATCCGGAAGAACCTGTTCTTGCGGCAGCGAAAAAGCTGGTGGATGGGGAAGTTGACAGCCTGCCGGTGGTTCGTTCGCTGGGCACCGAGGAAGAAAAAACGTTCGAAGTGATCGGCCGGTTGACCAAAACCAATATTACCCGGTTGCTTGTCGAAATGGGACAGGGAAAAAGGAGGTAACCGTCATAGCCGCTTTGCCTATCATTTATGCGTTGTCCGATTCTATCGGCGAAACTGCGGAAATGGTCGCTCGCGCCACGGCCAGCCAATTTGATTCTGGAAAGTTCGACATTGTCAGGATTCCCTATATTACGTCGTCGGTCCAGATCAAGGAGACTTTGCGCGAAGCCTCTAAGCATCCGTGCGTTATTTGTCATACCTTGGTATCTCCGGACCTGCGGGATGCCTTGCTGGAAGAGGCAAAAAAGTATGACTTGGTAACGGTTGATATCATGGGACCGATGATTCGGGCCATCCAATCGGTTTCGGACATGACGCCGAAGTTGAAACCCGGCTTGATTCACATGCTGGATCAGGACTATTTCAAGCGCGTGGAAGCGATGGAATTCGCAGTTAAATATGATGATGGAAAGAATCCTTGGGGACTGCTGAAAGCGGACCTGATTCTGGTAGGAGTGTCCCGGACTTCAAAAACGCCGCTGAGCATGTATTTGGCCCAGAAAAAAATTAAAGTGGCCAATGTGCCACTGGTGCCGGAAGTGCCGCCGCCGGATGAACTTTTTCAGGTGTCGCCGCAGAAAGTTGTGGGCTTAATCATTGACTCCCGAAAATTGAACGAGATTCGGGCTGAACGCCTGAAAATCATGCGATTGCCGCCAGACGCCAATTATGCCACACTGAACCGGATCGGCGAAGAATTGGAATATGCCATGAAAATTATGGACCGAATCGGTTGTCCGATCATCGATGTTTCGAACAAGGCCATTGAAGAAACTGCCAATAAGATTATGGAACTTGTCTTCAAAAACGGGCGTGCTTAGAAAACACAGCGAGGATATGAAAAATCCCGGCCAATGTGACCGGGATTTTTTTATCAGTTCACAAATTCTTTCGTTTCTACATTGTATTTTACAAGGTCTGCACCGACTGGAACCTGACCAGCTTGTAAAACTTTTACGTTGCTTTTGAATTCAGCGATCTTTGTTTTCCAGTTGTAATCCACGGTGTCGGCTGTAATCTGGAGGTCAGGTCTTTGAAAATCAGCGCCACCTTCAATCATGGCGGAATTCTTGCCGAACACGACGTAGGCGGATTCGCCTTTAAATGTGACATCATCCTGTTTCAGTGTCCAGCCGCCGGTTCCCCAGAATTCCAGGGTGGATAATTTGACTCGTGCCTTGTCGCCGGCGATAAAGCCGTTGCTTACGGTGATCACGATATTGCCGCTGATGATATATTGGCCGGTTTCCACATCAAAATACTGTTTGTCAGCCCGGAAATATTTATTGTTGACAGCGGCAAAACCGACAGAAGACAAAGATGTCAACAATAACACCACGATAAGGAAGAGCCGTAATTGTTTCATGGGAAAAACCTCGCTTTTATATGGTAATAATAGAACCATTGCAATATATTATAGCAAAAATTAATATCCATGTGCTGGAATTTGCCTGCACAAGCTTTTTAGAATGTGAGGAATGCGATTTTTGAAAAAATATTATTTTTGGCAGGATACCCGAACTTTATATCGAATAATAAAGACATTATGATAAGATATTCCGCTTCCGACGATTTTGTCGAAAAGTTGCGGACGCAAGCTGATATCGTTACGGTTGTATCAGAGTACGTCCCTCTGACGAAAAAGGGTCGGAATTATTGGGGTTGTTGTCCGTTTCATCAGGAGAAAACCCCGTCTTTTTCAGTGGCGCCCGACAAAGGGTTTTTTTATTGTTTCGGTTGCCAAGCCGGCGGAGATGCATTTCGCTTTCTGATGAAAATTGAAAACATCGGATTTGTCGAAGCGGTGAAACTGTTGGCGCAAAAAATGAATATTCCGGTGCCGGAACAGGAACGATCTGAAGCGGAACGACAAAGAGACCAGGAACGGGAAGAGATTTTTCACGCTAACACGCTGGCCCGGGATTTTTTTCACGCCTGTTTACTGAAGTCACCGTTAGGGATCTATGCACTATCCTATTTAGCGGATCGCGGGGTGTCTGTCGAAACGGCGCAGAATTTGAAATTGGGCTTCGCTCCGGATGATTGGAGCAAATTGGCCAATGCCTTGCAAAAACGCGGAGTTAAGCCAACGACTCTTGTCAAGGCCGGTTTGGCGGTTCCAAGGTCACGTGAAGGGATTTATGATCGCTTTCGAAATCGAATTATGTTTCCGATTGAAGATATTCGAGAACGGGTCATTGGATTTGGCGGCAGGGTTATGGATGATTCTCAGCCCAAGTATCTCAATAGTCCCGAAAGTCCTGTGTTTAGTAAAAAACATGTATTGTACAACATTTCACGGGCCTATCGCGCGATCAAGGAAGCGGGGCAGGCGATCGTGGTGGAAGGATATATGGATGCCATTGCTTTGGACAGCCATGGGATTCGGAATGTCGTCGCTTCCCTGGGAACTTCCTTTACAACGGATCAAGCCCGCCTGATCCGTCACTATGCCCCGGAGATTGTTTTTGCCTACGACGGGGATGCGGCGGGGCAGCATGCGACTTTACGGGCTTTGTCCATAGTGCGAACGAGCGGTGCAAACGTCAAAGTCGCATCCTTTCCGGGCGGCAAAGATCCAGATGAAGTCATTCGGAAGCAGGGCGTGGACGTTGTAAAAAAACACATCGCTTCAGCTGCTGGGCTGCTTGATTTCCAAATAGAACAGATTTTGAAAAGCTCGGATTTTTCTGATCTGACCGGAAAAGTTTCGGTAGTGAACCAAGCGGTTCCCTATCTGGCGATGTCCGACAGTGCGGTGGAAGTCGATGCCCATATTGCCCGACTGGCCGAAAAATTGGGGATTGACGAAAGCTCGATTCGCAGCGAGTTGCGGCGACATCGGGGACAAATGGAACCTTTGCGTCAGACGACCGTCCATGTGAGGCGCAGCAACGATTCCCGCGAGGTGGTCGCGGAGGAATTTATCCTGCGGCAGTTGCTCGAACAACCGGAACGATTTGCGTCCATTGCCGGAAATCTGGCGCCGGAATATTTTCAAAGTGGACCACGCCGCAATCTGGCGGTGGCGATCTGGCAAAAACTGACGGATGGAGCGGCATTTCGGCCCGAGAGTTTACTGGGCAGCTTTGATGAGGAAACGGTTCAACTCCTGTCCCGATTGCTTTTGAAAGAGGAACGGGGCTTGGATGTGTCGCAGGCTCTGGATGATTGTATCCGAATAATTTTATTGGCCCGTTTGAATGCGGAGTATGAAGAGCACCGAATGAAAGCGGATTTGTTGTTGCGGCAGGGAGATTCACAATATATGCAGGAATTATCGGCTGCGCAGCGAATACTTACAAAAATTAGCGATTTAACCAAAATGCAGGGTTAACGGAAATTTGTTTGACAGCCGGAGGGAGTAGGGTTTGGCAATGATCGACAAAAAGAAACTCATCACGGAGCGTGTGGATGAGTTGGCGAAAAAAGCGGCGCAGGCCAACAGCATGATTGCGACGGTGGAAGTGCTGGATGCGTTCCAGAATGAAGATCTTTCACCGGAGGATATCGAGGATGTTTATGAACTGTTGGCCAAAAAAAGCATAGAGATTGTCGATGAACTACCTGATCCGGATGCGATGGAAGCGGTTGGCGCCGGCGAGGCGGAACCGGTAGTGGAAGAAGTGGATCTTGAACAGGCGATCCCAGAGGGGGTCAGTATTGACGATCCTGTTCGGATGTATCTGAAAGAAATCGGCCGCGTTTCTTTGCTTTCGGCCGTTGATGAAACAAAGCTCGCAAAACGCATGGACAAGGGGAATGAAGCACAGTTATTGCTGGAAGAAATGGCGTCGGAACAAGGCGAAGCAATAGCGGTCGAAGAATCAAAGAGTTCGTTCACTGAGCGGATGGATTTGGCGCAAGCCTTGTTGGCGCCGGAAGAATATATGACACGGGTCCGTCAAACCAGTGAAATTTTTAAAACCCTCCGTGAGAAAGCGATGGCGCAGGGCCACAAGATAGCGAACGGACTTTTTCAGGCGGCAATTGCCGAACTCACAAGGGAAGAAATGCGGTCGCTGCAAAATCATCTGATCTCTGAAGGTCTTGAAATCGTGGAAGGGGAAGCGGATGACAATGCATTCGTTCCGCCGGTGCTGGATGATAAGGTGCCAAAATGGGAAAACCCGGTATCCAGCGACCCGATTGAAATGATCCGTACTTTGGCGGTATTGGGGCAATGCCAGGCCAATATTGTCGCTTCCGAACAATTGAATCGCGCGTTGCGTCCTGAAGATCCCCCGACGATTCGCATAGCCGAAGGCGGCAATGGCGCAAAGGTGATACAAGGATTGCAGGATGCGAACATTCGGGTGATTGAGGGCGGCAATCTGGCGCTGGCGTATTATTTACTGCAGGGGATTCCTCAAGAAACTTCTGTAGTTGCTGAAACTTTGCGGCGAATTCATGCTACAGCCAAAATTGCTTTGGAACAGGGCGACCGTGCGAAACGCAGTTTGTCAGAGGCTAATTTGCGCTTGGTTGTCAGCATTGCCAAGCGGTATGTCGGTCGGGGGATGTTGTTCCTTGACTTAATTCAGGAAGGAAATCTCGGCTTGATTAAAGCCGTGGAGAAGTTTGATTATACAAAGGGCTATAAATTCAGTACCTACGCAACCTGGTGGATCCGTCAGGCCATCACCAGAGCGATCGCCGATCAGGCGAGGACGATCCGTATCCCGGTTCATATGGTGGAAACGATCAACAAGCTGATTCGTGTTTCGCGGCAATTGCTGCAGGAATTGGGACGAGAGCCGTCTCCGGATGAAATTGCCAAGATGATGGATATTACGGTGGAACGGGTGCGAGAGATTATGAAGATCGCACAAGAACCGGTTTCACTGGAAACTCCGATTGGCGAAGAAGAGGATTCCCATTTGGGGGATTTCATCGAAGATGCGGATGCGCAGGCTCCGGCGGATGCGGCGTCGTTCATGGTGCTGAAGGAACAACTGGAAGAAGTGCTGGAGACATTGACGCCACGCGAGAAAAAGGTGTTGCGTTTGCGATTTGGGTTGGATGATGGAAGGGCTCGGACATTGGAAGAAGTGGGACATTTTTTCCAGGTTACCCGGGAGCGTATCCGCCAGATTGAAGCCAAGGCGTTACGGAAACTACGACATCCAAGCCGCAGTAAAAAACTCAGGGATTTTCTGGAGTAAAAATCTGCAAAATTATTTGTAAAACCCCTTGACGCCGCTACGTTGCCTGATTTATAATAAGTGACGTTGACAACATTCCTCGATAGCTCAATGGTAGAGCACGCGGCTGTTAACCGCGGGGTTGTAGGTTCGAGTCCTACTCGAGGAGCCAATTTAAAAAGTCAGCAGGCTTTCTTCGGAAAACCTGTTTTGTTTCTCCGGGGCCTATAGCTCAGCGGTAGAGCCGCCGGCTCATAACCGGCTGGTCCCTGGTTCGATCCCAGGTGGGCCCACCAAGTCATAATGGCCCGTTGGTCAAGCGGTTAAGACACCGCCCTTTCACGGCGGTATCGGGGGTTCGATTCCCCCACGGGTCACCAAAAATCTCAAGTCCGGGAAGAATTCCCGGACTTTTATTTTTGTCCGCAGGGGGAACTGTCACCTGTGGAGAATTATGCTTATAGAATTGAGGAGGCAAAGCGAATGGAACTTGGCGGGCGGCTGCGCGCGATAGCGGCGCAGGTGGGGTCGTACCACAGGATGGCCGATATCGGCACGGATCACGCTTTTTTGCCAGTCTGGCTGATTCAAAATAATAGAATCGCCTATGCGGTGGCGGGAGATGTCAAACAGGGACCGCTGGAGGCTGCCAAACGTTCTGTGAGGGAAGCGGGTCTGGAACCGGCGATTGCAGTGCGGTTAGGGAATGGCTTGCAGGTGGTTGCGCCGGGGGAAGTCGATGTTGTTGTAATTGCCGGGATGGGAGGTCCGACCATTCGGGAAATTTTAAAATCCTCACCGACAATTGTCGACAAGCTGCGGCGCATTGTATGTCAACCCATGATCGGTGCGGCGATTTTGCGCGAATGGTTTCTGACAAACGGGTGGGAAATCATTGACGAAGATCTCGTCATGGAGGACGAGCGCCTATATGAAATCATTGTCGCCGAGCCCGGAAAACCGATGCCGATAGCAGAATTGCTGCTGGAAATCGGTCCGGTGCTGTGGCGGCGGCAACATCCGCTGCTGCGTGAACATTTGATTCGTTTGCGACAACAGTATGCACGGCAAGCCGTTGCGATGGAAAAGTCAAGTTCGATGTCAGTCGAGAAACGAAGGCAAGTCGTTATGCATAAGATCAAAGGATTGGAGGAGAAATTGGCATGCCTGCAAGCTGTGGAATGATTGCGGAAGTCATTGAAAAAATAGCTCCCCGAGAATGGGCGGAACCATGGGACAATGTTGGATTGCTGGTGGGAAGACCGGACCAGAGAATTGAAAATGTGTTGTTGACGTTGGATGTGACGCCGGCAGTCGTTGCTGAAGCTATCGAACTGAATGCGGGGTTAATTATAAGTCATCACCCGTTTCCGTTTCAGGCGGTGAAAAGGTTTCGGACCGACAGCCCTGACGGGTTGATGCTGGCGAAGTTGTTGCAGAAAAATATTTCTTTGTATGCGGCCCACACCAATCTGGATATCGCGTTGGGCGGAGTAAATGATGTTTTGGCTGCCAGATTGTCATTGCGCGATGTTAAAATCTTGCGCCAACGGTCGGATGCATTGGTTAAGATTGTGACGTTTGTACCCCGTGCTTATGAAGAAGCGGTGTGGCAGGCAATGAGCGGAGCGGGAGCAGGGTGCATCGGCGGGTATAGCGAATGCGGATTTCGTGTGACAGGGATTGGGACGTTTTTGCCGGGAAACAATACCCAACCATTTATCGGTGAACCGAATCAATTGACTCGAGTCGAAGAAACCCGGATAGAGACAGTGGCGCCGGCCGTGTTGGCTAATCCAATTGTCGAGGCATTGAAGAAAGTTCATCCTTATGAAGAGGTGGCCTATGACATTTTCCCTTTGAACAACGAACGGTTTATCAATGGATTGGGACGGATCGGCGCCTTGATAAATCCGATGACTCTCGCCGATTTTGCGAAACAGGTTCGGGCGGCCTTGCATGCTGGCGGAGTAAGATCGGTTGGAGAACCAGGCACCCTTGTTCAGCGCGTGGCTGTGTGCGGCGGCGCCGGCATGGAGGTTGCGAAAGACGCTGTGCGCTGCGGTGCGCAAGTGCTGGTCACTGGTGATATTCGTTATCACGACGCTCAAGAGGCTTTGGCGATGGGGCTGTGTCTCGTTGATGCTGGACATTTTGCCACCGAATTCCCGATCTTGAGCGCGTTACAGGGGATGTTGCGGGAATGTTCAGAAACAAACGCCTGGCATTGCCGCTTTGATGTTTCGACGCGACAAACGGATATTTGGCATTGGTTTTAATTCGGGTCTTCCCTTTTTGGGAAAACGGTGTATAATTAAAATATAATATATGATAACATTTTTCAGTTGATGGGGGCGAGTAAAGATCATGGGAAAAGAAATCACACTTGATATCGCCGCTGTGCAACAGGAAATGACGATTACCGGCGTGTCCGGATCACAGGCGCAAAAGACACGAATGTTGCAGATGGGATTTACACCGGGAACGCGGGTGCGTATTATTCGCCGTGCACCGCTGGCGGATCCGGTTGAGATCAAAGTCCGCGGCACCAAGATGTTGCTCCGGCGAGATGAATGTCAAAATATAAAGGTGGCCGCGGCAGAGTGAGTGAAGTTGTGTCCAAACCAATCCGCGTCGCAATTATTGGCAATCCCAATGTGGGAAAAAGTGTTTTGTTCAACTCGATCACCGGTGCAAGTCAGATTATCGGCAATTGGTGCGGAAAAACGACTGAAGTGTGTACAATGGCGGTTCATTATAAAAACAAGGAGTTCCATTTTACGGACCTTCCTGGCATATATGGATTTGGCAGTCATTCGTCGGAAGAAGTTCTGGTGAATGACTTTTTGCGTGAAGAGCCTCCTGATGTTGTTATGGTTGTTCTGGATGCAATGAACCTGGAACGGGGCTTGTATCTATTGCTGGAAACGCTGGAGCGTTATCATCATGTCATGGTGGTATTGAACAAGGTCGGCGCTGCTATGGGGCAGGAGATCATTGTGTATCATGATCGGCTCGAAACGGAACTGCAGGTGCCGGTCACGCCGGAAAAGGATCAGGGAAGCCTAGATACGGAAGAATTGTTTGCGACGGTGTCCGATGTTGCGGATCATGTGGCGCCCCGTCGAAACTATGCGATTCGGTATGGAGAAAAAGTGGAGCGGACTTTGGCGCAGTGCAAAGGGACGATCACGGACAGCAACCTGGGAAGCGCACGCTGGTTTTTACTGAAGCGATTGGAAGAGGAAAGCGACACTTTTCAAAGCGAAATCATCAGCACCCGATATAATGTGGCGGAAGATATTGCGGCAAGGATTACGGCCAAGCGTTCAGCTGGCGAAACCTTGTCGGACCGGATTGATCAGTGGGCGTTGCATCCAGTTTGGGGAGGCCCCCTGATGCTGGTGGTTTTTGGAACCATGTTTTATTTAACGTTTGCCGTCAGTCGTCCTGTGTCGGAATGGATCGCCAATGCTTTTGACGTACTGGGTGGCGTATTGACGACATGGTTTGCAGACTGGAATGTGCCGGAACTATTGGCGGACCTGATTGTAGGAGGGATATTGAAGGGCGTTGGCGCTGCCATGGGCTTTCTGCCGCAGATGGCGATGTTTTTCCTGTTCTATTCGTTAATTCAGGACAGCGGGTACATGGTCAGAATCGTTTTTTTGGCGGATAAAATTATGAGCGCGTTGGGAATGAACGGAAAGACTTTCTTGCCGTTGGTTCTGGGGTGTAGTTGCAACGTCAATGGAATTTTGGCTTCCCGCATATTATCCAGTCGTTATGATCGCACGGTTGCCATTTTGGTCAGTTCCTACGCACCTTGCCCGGCGCGCCTGGGCGTGATGGTTTTTTTGGTTTCGGCTTTTTTTGTTTCGACTGCCGCGACGTTGGTGATGCTGTCGTTGTTGGGAATCAGCCTGCTGTTGATGATTTTTGTGGCGTATGTCGTGAGCTTATTTATTCCTCGCGACGGGGAGAGCTCTTTTATGATGGAGTTGCCGCCTTATCAAAAACCGACCATGCAGAGCCTGACAACATCCGCAGTCTGGATGACGCTGAATTTTGTGCATCGGATCCGTAATGTTATTATTGCAGCTTCGGTAGTGATGTGGTGTTTGTCCAATTTTCCGGCGGGACCGTTCGAACAGACTTATATTGCCCGGATCGGGCAGGCGTTGGAGCCGATCGGCCATCTTCTGGGATTGAATTGGCAACTCATTGTATCCTTGATATTTGGTATTGCCGCGAAAGAGAGCGTGCTGTCCAGTTTGGGGATTATTTATCATGCGGCCCAAGACTCCGGCAGTCTTGCGGAAATATTGACGCATAACATTTCACCCCTTACGGCATTCACCTTTTTGTTGGTCTATATGATTTATACTCCCTGCGTGACGACTTTGGTAACCATGTATCAGGAGACCAAGGATTGGCGAATTGTAGTCTACGGAGCTCTCGGCAGCGTGGTGTCGGCAATTCTCTTGGGAAGTTTGGTTTTTCATGGCGGAAAATTATTGTTGGGATAGGGATATGTGCAATATAAGTGGCGAACGGAAGCGGATTTGTCCCGCTTCTTTTTTGTTTAAAAAAATATCTGCAAATTCACGCAAAACTATCTTGTCGGACAAAAAATAATGTGATAATATTTAGACAAAGATCGGTAAGACAAATTTAGGGAGGTTGGAGCGATGTATCAAGTGATTCTGGCGGAACGGGAAAAGAAAACGGCAAAGGTAGCTACCGCCTTCTTTATCGCGGAAGCAATACTGTTAATGTTCGCCATCCTCTAAACGACACTTCATCATTTAGAGAACTTCCCTTTTACTGAGGGGAGTTCTTTTTTTGTTTTCCGCTTTCCCAAAAACAGGATTACGGTCAAGATTCCGCGAATTAGTGGATCAGAGACATGTTGTTCCCTAATTTCTTGTAATTGGAGGTTATATTGTGTTGCAACATTGTGATAGAATCAAAATGTTTATCAAGGTATTTGCCTGGTTTTTGGTTTGGTTGTTCCTCCCGTTTCATTCCGCAATGGCTGCGGCAAGAGTGGAGCCGTTGCAGTTGACCTGTGGACAATGGGTGTTGGCTACGATTCCACAGTTGCAAAACGAGCTGCCCCCCAAGCAACTGAGCGGATTAAATGCCATGTTGCGCCAAGTTGTACTGACGGCTTATGGGCAATTCGAACAAGCGGCGTTGGAGACGCGCGCCGATTCGCGATTGCCGGAGCATCTGAAGAATGCCCTGACATTTCGGGCGAATTATGAGATTTTCCGCAATGATCGGCAGTTTGTCAGCTTAGGGCAAACTGTTTATCGGTTTACTGGCGGCGCTCATGGAATGAGCTCGCTTACTGCAACTACCGTCAGAATTTCTTCCGGGCAAGCAATCGGTTTGGCGGACTTGTTTTTGCCCGGCTCGGATTATCGGGAACGCCTGGATGGCGCGGTTAGGCGGGTGGGGGCGGCTCGGGGATTACCCTTGTGGGGATATAACGGGGTAAAGGAAAACGCGAATTTTTATGTGACAGATAAGGGGTTGGTCTTGTTTTTTCAACCGTATGAAATCGCTCCCTACAGCGAGGGGATCGTAAAAATTATGGTGCCCTATCAGGAGTTGGCTGATATAATGACGCTTGAGACAGAACAATGAAGATCTGAACTTATCATGCTATAAGGATCCGGGGAACAGAATTATTAGATGGTGTGCGGGCGTCTGTTTTATGATAAATAAGATATCGGGCTGGGATTTGATTCGAAAAAACGGTTCAGGTTTTTGGCTCTTTTTCCGATAATACTATTGAGTGATCAAAAAGTGCGGAGATCCCGCAGTTTTTTTGCGGTATGGGGGGAACGAATTTGGAGATTTCAACTGCGATAGGGATGGCTGTTGCATGTTTTGCCGTTGTTGTTGGGATGGCGGTCAAGGGTGCAAGTCCAACAGCACTACTCAATCCGGCTGCGGCACTAATTATTTTTGTGGGTACAATTGGTGTAATTTTTAATGCATTTCCCATAGTGGTCGTTAAACAAGTCCCGACTTTCTTTAAGCTCTTGCTCAAGAAACCACAATTGATGGAACCCGAAGAGCTGGTAACAATTATGGTCAATTTTGCCCAGACTGCCCGCCGCGAAGGACTGCTGGCATTGGAAAACAGTTTGTCAGGAGTTAACGACCCTTTCCTCAAGGGCGGATTGACGATGGTCATTGATGGCATGGATGGCGCTTTTGTGCGCGATGTACTGGAATTGGACATTGCACTCATGGAAGAACGACATCGTACAGGTGCACTTGTATTTGCCCAAGCAGGAATGTATGCGCCGACTCTCGGCGTATTGGGGGCGGTTATCGGGTTGATTGCCGCACTCGCGGACATGACGGATATCGAAAAGTTGGGGCATGCAATTGCGGGCGCTTTTGTGGCGACAATTTTTGGTATTTTTACCGGGTATGTCATGTGGCATCCATTTTCCAACAAATTAAAACTGATGTCGCAGGAAGAAGCCAAACTGAAACGAATGATGGTTGAAGGAATTTTGTCTTTACAGGCGGGGGATTCTCCGGTTGCCATAGAGGCGAAATTATTGGTGTTCTTGCCAGCGGTCAAGCGAAAATCCACGAAAGAATCCGGTGAAGGAGGTTGAGGATTTTTGAGCCGTAAACATGCAGAGCATCACGAAGAGCATGCGGATGAAACCTGGTTGGTTCCCTATGCGGATCTGTTGACGCTGTTGTTGGCGTTGTTCATCGTATTGTTTGGCATGAGCAAGACCGATGAAAAAAAAGTGGGAGAGCTCGGGAAGTCTTTTCATAGCGCTTTTACTGTAAACATTGGCGGGGGCGGGTCCGGTGGCGCCAGTTCCATGTTGCCATTTGATTACATGGCTCCGCAGATGGCACCGAGCGAGAATATCCCTGCTGCCGTCACTAGCGACACGCCGCCCAATAGGCCAAACTCTCCGCCGGCTTCGTCAACCAGCAATAAGTCGTCGCCCCTGACGCAGGCAGCCTTGCGCGAAACGGTACAGCTGCTGCAACTGAAGGAAGCGGTGGATCGTTACATCAAGATGCAGGGATTGGTGGGACAACTTGAGGCAAAATCAACGGAAGATGGCGTTCGTCTGCGAATTAAGGATTCGGCGCTTTTCCCTTCAGGGGATGCCTATCTGCGCCCTGAATCGCAAAAATTAGCGGCGGATATCGCCAAACTTTTGGTAGGGTTGCCACAGCAGATTGTAGTTGCCGGTCATACCGACAATGTTCCCATCAATACGGTTAATTTTCCTTCAAATTGGGAGCTGAGCGGGATGCGGGCAACGAATTTCATGCGGTTCATGTTGTCGCAGGAACCGTTGCTGAAACCGGAAAACTTCAGTGCAATCGGCTACAGCGAGTATCGGCCTCTACGTCCTAACGACACAGAGGAAGGGCGGTCGAAAAATCGTCGGGTTGAAGTTTGGATCATCCGGGCCCAGAAGCAGCCAAATTCATAAATCGCCAGGAAATACAAGAAGCCGCAGATTTTTCTGCGGCTTCATTTATGGTATAATATGTTTTGAGACTCATTCAGCGAGTTTCAGTTGTTCAAAAACATGGAGGTGTAAAAACAGTGAATACCCTTAAAACGACCGTATTGATGGCTGCCTTGACAGGCCTTCTGATTACGGCCGGGAGTTTCTTCGGCGGGACACGCGGAATGACAGTGATGTTCATCGTGTCGATGTTGATGAACTTTTTCAGCTACTGGTACAGCGACAAAATCGTTCTCAGCATGTACGGCGCCCGCGAAGTGGATGCGCAGACCGCGCCGGAATTGGTGAGACTGGTGGCGAATTTGGCCCGAAAAGACAACCTGCCAATGCCGCGGGTTTATATCATTGATACGGATACTCCAAACGCCTTTGCAACAGGGCGTGATCCCGAGCATGCTGCAGTGGCGGTAACCACTTCTCTGATGCGCGGATTGACCGTTTCCGAGTTGGAAGGTGTCATGGCGCATGAGTTGAGCCATGTAAAACATCGGGATACGTTAATCAGCACGATGGTTTCTTCTGTCGCCGGCGCCATCACCATGTTGGCCAATATGGCGCAGTGGGCTGCTATGTTCGGTTTTGGCCGAAATGATGACGATGACAATGCCGGTGGAATCGTCGGGTATCTCTTCATGATCGTCTTGGCACCGTTGGCTGCGGCATTGATTCAATTCGCCATCTCGCGCTCCCGCGAGTATATGGCGGACGAGTCGGCTGGCCGGTTGACGGGTCAGCCGTTGGAATTGGCAGCGGCGCTGAAGAAGATTGAGTTTTATGCGCAGAATCGGGTAATGCCGGAAGCTACACCGGCTACCTCCCATATGTTCATTATCAATCCGTTTTCCGGCTCCGGAGCCTCACTGATGAGCCTGTTCAGCACGCATCCTGCCACCGAAGCCCGGATTCAGAAATTGCAGGAATTGGCGCAATCAATGCGTTAATCATGAACCAGTCATTACGGCCCTCTGAGTTGCATCAGGGGGCCGTAGCTATTGAAAAATAATACGGGAGGAATTGAGAAAATGAAGTATGTCCGATTTGAAAATGACGGGAAAATAGCGTATGGCGTATTGTCCGGCGATCAGATTCAGGAATTGGCCGGGGATTTGTTTTCTCAGCCGACATTCTCCGGAAAACAATTCCCGGTTGCAAATGTAAAGTTATTGGCGCCATGTCTTCCTTCCAAGGCGATATGCATTGGCTTGAATTATCGGGATCATGCGTCGGAAATGAAGCACGACCTTCCCAAGGAGCCATTGTTTTTTATCAAACCGGCGACAGCTTTGAACGATCCCGACGGGGAGATTCGTTACCCGGCCATTTCACGCAACGTTCACCACGAAGCGGAACTTGCCATAGTGATCGGTAGAAAGGCCAAGCATGTCAAGGCGGCTGAGGCCAATGACTATGTGTTTGGTTATACTTGCGCCAATGATGTTACAGCCCGTGACGTTCAAATGAGCGATGGGCAATGGACCAGAGGCAAGAGCTTTGACACTTTCATGCCGCTGGGACCATGGATCGAAACGGAAATTGATCCGCACACCCTGGATATTAAGGGATCGGTCAATGGCCAAATCCGCCAGTCCTCGAATACCAGCAATTTGATCTTTCAAGTCCCGGAACTGATCGAGTTTATTACACAGGTCCTGACGTTGTTGCCGGGGGATGTTATTCTGACCGGAACGCCATCCGGAGTCGGGCCAATGAATATTGGCGATACCGTGTCAGTTGAAATTGCCGGGATTGGTGTGCTGACTAACCGCATCGTAGCCGATTGAGGCTGATGCAGGAAAAGAGGTTTGATATGAAAAAGAACGAGAAGGAATTGAACGACTGGCTCCGGGAAATATCGGAGGTTCCCGGTCCTTCGGGGTTTGAGCGAAGGGTGCGCGAGCTGATGATTCGGCGTCTGGAAGGAAAATGTGAAATTCTTCAGGATAAAATCGGCAGCGTAATCTTTCGAAAACAGGGGCGTGTGGACGGACCGGCCATCATGGTAGCGGCTCATATGGATGAAATTGGTTTTTTAGTTAAGACCGTGACAAAGGAAGGCTTCCTTAAGTTCGTGACGCTGGGTGGTTGGTGGGAACAGGTCATGTTGGGACAACGAGTCACCGTCATGTCGCCGAAAGGCGATATTCCCGGAATTATCGGTTCCAAGCCGCCCCACGTCCTTTCAGCGGAAGAACGCAAGAAAATTGTCCTGAAAAAAGAAATGTACATCGATATTGGCGCAGCTGACAAAAAAGACGCCGAAGAGCGTCTGGGAGTTACTCCGGGAATTCCTGCTGTTCCATTTGCGCCGTTCACGGCCATGGCCAATCCCGATTTGTTGATTGGCAAAGCCTGGGATGATCGGGTAGGTTGCGCGATCGTGACGGATGTTTTGCAACGACTTGAGCGGGTCAAACATCCCAATGTTGTATATGGTGTCGGAACGGTGCAGGAAGAAGTCGGCTGTCGCGGCGCCAAAACCAGCGCCGATGTGATTGGACCACAGATTGCGATTGCCGTTGATACCTGTATTGCTGGCGATACGCCGGGGATGAGCGAAGATCAGGCAGCGGCGAAATTAGGCAATGGGGTTGCAATCTGCATCTATGATGCATCTTTGATTCCCCATGTCCAGTTGCGGGATTTTGTACTGGAAACGGCCCGAACGGCTGGGATTCCATTTCAGCTGGAATTTTCCGAAGGCGGCGGAACGGATGGCGGCCGAATTCATCTGCATGCGCAAGGCGTGCCGAGCATTGTATTGTCGGTGCCGACCCGCTATATTCATTCCCATAACGGCATTATCCACCGGCAGGATTATGAAGCCGCCGTTCAGCTGGTTCTTGAACTCTTAAAGCGTCTGGACAACAAAAAAATACAGGAATTACTATCTTGAATGGAGCGTGTACTGTGGAAAAAACATTGGTGCTTGTGAAACCGGATGGCGTGCGACGCGGACTGAGCGGCGAGATCATTGCCCGGTTTGAGAAACGTGGTCTTCAGATCGTTGCGTTGAAACTGTTGCAAATCTCGAGGCCGATGGCGGAAAAACATTACGCTGAGCATGTCGGAAAACCATTTTTTGATAGTTTGGTCGAGTTTATTACGTCCGGACCGGTTGTAGCCATGGTGGTGAAAGGCGACCATGCCATTCGCGCCGTGCGGGCAATGATGGGGGCAACCAACCCGTTGGAGGCTGCTCCGGGAACAATCCGCGGTGATTTTGCATTGGTGATGTCGGAAAATGTGATTCACGGTTCTGACGGATCTGAGAGCGCCGCCCGGGAGATCGAAGCTTTTTTTGCCTCTTCGGAGATTTTTGATAAAGGATAAGGAGGAATTTACATGAAAATTTACACGAAAACGGGCGACAAAGGCACAACCGGACTTTATACCGGACAACGTGTCGACAAGGACAGCGCGCGTGTTGAAGCTTACGGAAACGTGGATGAAATCAATTCCGCCCTTGGGATGGCACGCGCTTGGGTAAAGAATCCGGAAGTGCGGGAAACGATACTGGAATTGCAAAAACTTCTGATGCAGCGTGTGATGTCGGATCTGGCCAGTGACGGCGCGCCTGCTTATACGACGGAAAAAGATGTAACGCGGCTTGAGGAAATGATTGACGCCTTTACCCAGCGCATGAAACCGTTGAATCACTTCATCATTCCCGGTGATAATGCAGGCGCTGCCGCGCTGGATGTGGCGCGAACCACCACTCGGCGGGCGGAACGCCAGGTCTGGCGATTGTCCCGTCAGGAAAAAATTGATGAAGTGATCATCGTTGTGTTGAACCGGTTGTCCGATCTGTGCTTCACATTAGCGCGGGCTGAAGTTGAAATTTCCTAAACATTTAATTATTCTCCTTTTTTGAATCGTCAGAATCAGCAGGAAAATAGCAGACAAAGCGAGAAGTATATTTTTAATTTTCATGCGTTGAATTTGACAAAAATAGGAGGGGCCCGATTTGAAAGAGTACAAAAGTGACAGGATCAAAAATGTGGGCATTGTTGCTCACGGTGGCGCCGGAAAAACTTCTCTGGCCGAAGCCATGCTGTTCAACGCCGGGGCGGTTACCCGCCTGGGTCGCGTCGACGACGGCTCGGCGACCACCGACTTCGAAGCGGAAGAGGTCAAACGGAAGGTCAGTATAAGCGCCGCTTTGGCTCCCTGCGAATGGAGAGACTACAAAATTAATGTCGTTGATACTCCCGGGTATTCTGACTTTGTTTCCGAAGTGAAAGGCGCTCTGCGGGCAGTAGACGCCGCGGTTGTCGTCTTGTGCGCCGCTTCGGGCGTGGAAGTGGAGACCGAAAAAGTTTGGAAGTATGCGGCGGAGCAAAATTTGCCGCGAATTGCGTTCGTTAATAAAATGGACCGTGAAAATGCCGATTTTGATGCAACCGTAGAAGCCATGAAAACCGCGTTTGGTGGCAATGTAATCCCATTGCAGCTACCGATCGGATCCCAGGATTCTTTCGCCGGTATCGTGGATATCGTTGGCTTGAAGGCATTCACGTATAAAGGCGGCAAAGCAACAGAAACGGAAATTCCGGCGGACATGAAAGATGCCGTTGAGCTGGCGCGAATGAGCATGATTGAAGCGGCGGCCGAAGCCGATGATGATGTATTGGCCAAATATCTCGAGGGAGAAGAACTTTCTGACGAGGAGATATTGGCAGGTTTGGTCAAAGGAATCGCTGAAGGGCGTATTTGTCCGGCCTTCTGCGGCTCGGCGGCCAAAAATATCGGGATTGCTGATTTTATGAACGCTTTGCTTCAATATGCCCCCACTGCGGATAAATCCAGCGTGACTGGAAAACAGCCGAAATCAGATGAACCGATGACCCGGACCATTGGCGATCCTTTTTCGTCGCTGGTGTTCAAAACGACAGCCGACCCGTTTGTTGGCCGGTTAAGTTTTATTCGGGTATTTTCGGGCGTCTTGAAGCCGGACAGCACTCTGTACAATTCGACAAAAGAAAAATCGGAGCGGATTGGCAATCTGTTTACCATGAAGGGAAAAACGCAAGAGGTTCTGACCGTCGCCAACGCCGGTGATATCGTTGTAGTGGCGAAAATGGCCGAAACCGGGACTGGCGATACTTTGTGCGATAAGGATAAACCTGTCGTATTCCCGCCGATTGAGTACCCGGGGCAGATGTTTACCTTGTGCATCGAACCCAAAAACAAGGGGGATGAAGATAAGATCGGTACGGCGCTGACCCGCTTGGCTGATGAAGATCCCACCTTGAAATTCCGGAAACATCCGGAGACGAGCCAATTGCTGGTGAGCGGAATGGGCGATCTTCATTTGGCGATTATGGCCGAGCGGTTAAAGCGAAAGTTCGGTGTGGATGTCAAACTGAGCGATCCGAAGATTGCTTATCGGGAAACCATTCGGACCGGCGTCAAGGTCGAAGGCAAACATAAGAAACAGACGGGCGGCCATGGTCAGTACGGTCATGTCTGGCTGCAACTCGATCCGATGCCGCAAGGGTCGCCGTTTGAATTTGTCGATGCCACTTTTGGCGGATCGGTGCCGAAGTCGTTCATTCCCGCAGTTGAAAAAGGCGTTCGGGAAGCATTTTCCAAAGGTGTTATTGCCGGGTATCCGGTGGTAGATATCAAGGTTACCTTGACGGATGGGTCGTATCACGATGTGGATTCTTCGGAAATGTCGTTCAAAGTGGCGAGCGCATTGGCGATTCGTAAGGGCGTCGTTCAGGCGAAACCAATCCTGCTTGAACCAATTTATAGCGTTGAAGTGACGATCCCGGAATCTTACATGGGCGACATTATTGGCGATCTTAACGGAAAGCGCGGACGGATTCTCGGCATGGAACCGATCGGCGGCGGATTGGGGATTGTTCGGGCCATGGCGCCCATGTCGGAAATGTTCCGCTATGCGATTGACCTTCGATCGATCACTCAAGGCCGCGGGAGTTTCACGATGGCGTTCGATCATTACGCTGAAGTGCCGCAACGTCAGGCTGAAGCAATCATTGAAGCCTACAAGAAGGAAAAACAGGAAGACGAAGAGTAGTTGGATCCTGCGGCGAGATCCCAAGCGGATCTCGCCGTTTTTTCCAGAGAATGAGTAAGGAAGATCGATGGTTATGGTTGATCACGCAAAGAAAAATTCCGGGAAAGCTTCGAACCCTGCCGGATATATGCGGTCGTCCTGTATGCTTTGTGGTGAGAGCCTGTCTGCTACCACGACCTATAATTTGCAGGGCGATGATATTTGTTTGACTTGCCTGCTTCATCTTGGGCCGGAACGGGCCAAAGTTTTATTAAGTGTTAATAAACTGGATCCATTGGAAGTGGAGGCCGCAGTATTGTTCCTCCGGAATATGCTGACCCGTAATCAAGTTGCGCGACTGCGGGAAGCAATTCGGCAGGGAGGGCGCAATTGGTGGGTTAGATTGCCCGAGTTTGGCGAATATGTCTGTAAGGCCATTATGGATCAGAGAGTTGGTTGGGATCCGGAAGTCCTTGATGAAATATGGGATCGTCTGGTGAGAGAAGCTGTGGAGGAGTGAAAGAAAATGACGGAGAAACGGGTAGAACTGGAGTTTATTTATCGGCGACGCAGTGTCCGAAAATTTTTGGATACGCCGGTTTCTGATGAGGCGGTGCGTTTGCTCATTGATGCGGCGATTCATGCCCCTTCAGGGAAAAATGCGCAAAACTGGCACTTTGTTGTCGTTCGCAATCGTGCAATGATCGCAGAAATGGCGGCAATGGTCGAGAAAAAACACGAAACGCTTTTGCCGTTCATGCCGGATGTGCAAAAACAAAACGAGTTCAAAAAAACTGTTGGGTACCATACGGTTTTCCGTAACGCGCCGGCGGTCGTTCTTGCTTTTGCCGGTCCCTATCCGGTTCCTGCTGATGACTTGGTTCCCGGTCCCGGCCTGACACAAAATGAAATTGACAGGATGCGTCTGGCAAAACCAGGCATTCAAAATGTTGCAGCCGCCCTGCAAAATTTGCACTTGGCGGCAGCGGCTCTCGGCTATGGAACTTGCTGGATGACAGGACCAAATTATGCGGGAGCGGAAATCGCTCAATTGGTCGGGTTTCAAAAGGAAGGATATAGCATGGTTGCATTGACTCCATTGGGAATTCCTGCGGGTGGCGGAGCGTCGCCGGCGCGCAAACCGCTGGAAGAGGTGCTGACCATCGTTGATTGACCAAATTCCTGATCCTGAAATAATAAAAAAGCAGGGAACTCATGAATGAGTTCCCTGCTTTTTTATTATTGGTCGGGGCGACAGGACTTGAACCTGCGGCCTCCTGGTCCCGAACCAGGCGCGC
>CAZRQI010000017.1:1269-20811 GCA_964602025.1 uncultured Veillonellaceae bacterium | reverse complement strand
GCGGCCTCATTTCCTGCGCCACCATGTCAATGGCCTGCATGAAGCTATAGCCGGTTCGCAGGGAGTTAGCGACCAAAATCAACGCGTCGCCCAGCTGATTATTGAAAGCCTGCATTCGTTTCATCGTCTTGATTCTCACCAGAAGAAACGGAAAAAAGAAACCGGCCATGGCGCCGGCGAATCCGAATAGCAAGCTCCCGCCACCCACGAGCATCAGCAGCAACCCGACCAGCAATGCCTCACCGCCGCATAGAACAAGAAACTCGCCGCTTCGCAAGGTAATTCCCGCCCGCAGCATGCGATGTTCCAGCGACAAATTCCAGCGGGGCGATTCCAGATATTTGCCGACCAACCGCAGAACTCCCCGCAACCCGGTAGTCCGTTTTTCCTGCCCACTGCGCTCGTTCCGTTCATCCGGCGCGGGAACGCCTTGCACAGCCAGCTCCAGCCGACCGGCAACTACACGCTTTTCGGCATTGGCCAGCTGGTAGGCCAACAAAACCAAGGTGCTCAAAATCAGGAAAACGCCGATGGATATGAGAAAAATCATCACACACGCTCCTATCGGCCAAAGAATTTGAAACGGCGGGAATTCTTGGTGTCGCCGGTCGAAGCGTCCTCCCGCGGCGGCGCCACAATAGCGGCAATGGAGACAATCTGCTGCGAAACGGTTGCCGCCGGATGGGAAAGGACAAAAGGAATTCCTTTATTGAGTGCGCCGACCACTGTCTTGCCATCCGTGGGAATCGCCGCGGCGAAGGTTCGTTTCAACGTGGTTTCGACTTCCTTGGCTTCAATGCCGCCTTCCGGCGTCGACCGGTTCAAGACCAGCATTATTTTTTCGTCGGCATAACCGAGCGACTGCATGATTTCGAGCGCCAGCTTGGTGTTTTTTACAGTCAACAGATCCAGCGCCGCCAGAACCAAAACAGCATCGGCGGCATCCAGGGCCGCAATCGTTGATTCGTTGAACGCCGAAGCCGTATCCACCAAAATCAGATCATAGGATTGGCGAAGTTGTTTCAATACGGCGCCCACCAGCTTCCCGGAAACGCTTTCGGCCTGTTCCGGCCGCAGCGGCGCCGCCAACACATGCAGTTGGTCGCTGTATGCCGTCATATAGGCGGCCAGGGTATTGTCATCCAGATGATCCTTTTCCGCCACGACATCGGCCATGGTACTGCGGGGCAGCACATTCAGAGTCAGAGCCACATCACCGAATTGAATATCCGCATCCACGATCACCACCTTGGTGGAAGGCCGCGAAGCCAATGCAACCGCCAGATTCACCGCCAGCGTCGTTTTGCCGACGCCGCCTTTGCCGGAAAATATGCTGATGACTTTTCCCTGCTTCTTTTCGCCGGCCCTGCCTCGCAGGGCATCACGCATCTTCCGGTCCCGGTTGAAGGCGTCCTTGGCGGCATGGATCAACTCGTCGCCAGTAAAAGGCTTCGTCAGGTAATTCTTGGCGCCGGCCATCATGGCCCGCCGCAGATATTCCTGTTCCCCCTGCACGCTCATGATAATGATCGACGCTTCCGGCACTTCCAGGCTCAGGCGTTCCGTCGCCTCGATCCCGTCCATTCCTGGCATATTGATATCCATCAGGACCACATCCGGACGGAGCGCTTTCGCCTGGGCAATGGCTTCTTCGCCGGTTCCGGCCTGCCCAACTGCTACTACTTCCGGATGGAACTCCATTAATTTTTTAATGTTTTCACGGGTTGTCGCAACATCATCAACGATTAGCACCCTGATTTTTTCGGGCATCGGTCTGACCTCCTGCCGGATTAGCCGGGTTTTGGTTTATATGGTCTTTAAGTTCTTGCGACATGGGCGGCACCAGCGCCTGGGGGTCAACGATCGTCGGCGTCACCAGAATCAGCAATTCGGTTTCGCCTTTCACAAAACTCGTGCTGCGGAACAATTGGCCGATCACCGGCAAATCGCCCAGCAACGGAATCTTGGTCACATCCCGGGTGATGTCGTTGGCGATCAGTCCGCCGATCGCCATGGTCTGTCCGGAGGCAAGAGCGATGGAACTCTCGGCCTTGCGCATCCGGATCGGCGGAATTTTCATGTTGGTTCCCAGTTCGATTTTATTGACTGAATTCCATTCCATGGAACTGACTTCCGCTTTCACTTTGCTCGTGATAATCCCATCCAGGCTTGCCTCGGGCAAAATATCCAGCTTAATGCCGTAGTCTTTCCATTCAATGCTGATCTGGCCATTTTGATTGCTGACCGGAACGGGAATCTGACCGCCCACCAGAATATTCGCCTTGTCGCCGCTCAAGGTGACCAGGTTCGGCTGGGACAGCAGTTTGGCGTAGCCATTCTGGATCAGCAGATTCAGTTGGGCGTTGACCGGGGCAAAAGTGCCCAAATTGCCGAAAGTGTTCGGTGATTTCGGATTGATCTGGCTCTGACCGGCATAAAAGATCCCCGGTGCTGTTGTGGTGGAACCGCTGTAATATTTCAGCCCCAGTTCCTGCGTCTTCGTGCGGTTGATCTCGACGATTTTCGCCTCGATCCGAATCTGGATCGGCTTGGCGATTTCCAGCAGATTCACCACTTTTTCGCCGTAGGCGCCGGCGATCTTTTCGGCCCGGGCCCGCTGGTACTGATCGTTGACTGTGCCTTCAAGGATAACGGTCTTGTTGACTTTGGCGACCCGAATGTCGGGATAGCCGAGGATGCGTTTGATCTCATTGGCAATCGCCGGGTCGGCGGCCGATACCTCCACCAGATAGTTCTGGCGGCCGGCGCCGGACCAGACGATCAGGGTGGTGGAACCGGTCTGCTTCCCTACCAGAATCAGTTCCGAACTGGAAACGACCACGACATCGGCCACGTCCGGATTGGCGATCGCCGCCCGCTGCAACCCGTACATCGTTATCGTCCTTGACTGTCCTGCGCCGATCGCCATTCGGGCCGCCGCTTCCGCAGCCAGGGTTTGCACCGGCGACACGACGATGAAAAGAATCAGGAGTACTCCCGCAACGAAACCTTTTTTCATAGTCTTATCGCCCCTTATTCAATTTTCGTTCCCCGAATCACCATGACACCGGGTACCGCTTTGGAATCGGCGGGCGGTTTTCCGGCCGCCGCGGGCGTCGATGCGGCGGGTGCTGCCCCTTTGGACTGGAAAGGCGGCGTTTGCACGCCCACAATGTCAGTCGGTGTGACCGGTTGCTGCGCCGCTGCTCCCGTTTCCGGCAGGAACGGCCGCAACGCCAGTCGCATTTTCCCTTTTTCTTCCGCCAGGGTAATTTTTGCCGCCTCTTCCGGCGATACCGCCAAAGTTACGGTAGCCAATTTCATTACACCAGCATCTTTAGGAGCGTCCTTTTTGGCGTCCCGTTCCACCGGCGCTTCACTTTCACGATTGACCGCCAGCACCAGAACATTTTGCAGCATCAAGCGGCTCACATGCCCGCCGGCAACCTGTTGGTCAAAGGTAACAATCGCATCCACCGTGTCGCCGGCTTTCAACAACCCGGCTACGCCGGTCACATCCGTTACGGCAATGGTAAGGGCTCGTTTTCCGGCAGGAATCACGCCGGTGAACCCAGCCTGTTTCCCAGCCAGAAGCAAGCGGCGTTCCAGAATCTGTTCCCCGCCCACGATCGCTTCCCGGGTGACAACTCCCGCAACCTTGCCCGTATCCCGCATGGCGCCGGGCTGGATGTATTCAACCGGCATCCGGGATTCCTGGATCATATCCGGGGTAATGCGAGTTTTGGGAGGAATGTCGGCTTTGGCCACCACAACGGTCGCCATATCGGACGGCGCCGGCGGTTGTGCGCTTTCACGGAGAAATCTGTACACCAGAACTGCCGTGACCAGACTCAGTATCAGGGCAATGCCCACCAGTCCCTTGCTCGACAATTTCAACTCCACAATCCTCCTCTTCCGGTTTGTGCTTTCATTGTACAGGACCGCTAATGAAACCTCAATAGAATCAGCGCTCGCAGCGTACTACCCTGGTCTCATTTTTCATAGGACCTGTGTCCCCTCTTTTTTCCAGAGCTAAATCCATTTCTTGCTGCGGAAATACCGCATCATGCCCAAGATGACCAAAATCATGATGCTCCACACGCCATAATAACCATACTGCCATCTGAGTTCCGGTATATAGTCGAAGTTCATGCCGTAAACGCCAACAATGAACGTCAGCGGGATGAACAAGGTCGAAATGATCGTCAAAACCTTCATGACCTCATTCAGGCGGTAACTGATACTCGACAGATAGATGTCCAGCATGCCGGAAATCAGATCCCGATATGTTTCCACGGTATCGATGACCTGGATGATGTGGTCGTACGCATCCCGCAGGTACGGAGCAGTCGCCGGCGAGCAAAAGCGCGAGCCGCATCGCTCAAAACTCCCAACGATCTCCCGGACCGGCCACACCGCCTTATGCAAATACATCATCTGTCGCTTGAAGGCATGAATTTGTCGCAGTAACGCCGGGCCCGGTCGCCGAACCAGTTCTTCATCGATAAATTCGATCGCTTCGCCCAAGTCTTCCAAAGCGACGAAAAACTGATCCACAATCACATCCAACAAGGCATAGGCCAGATAATCGGGGCCCTGGCTGCGCAACCGCCCCTTGTCGCTCATGATCCGTTCCCGTACGGGATCGAACAACGGCCTGTCGCTTTCCGTAAACGAGATGACCCAGTCTTTACTGAAGAGCAGGCTCACTTGCTCAAACGCAATTTCCACCTTATGATTTGTTCGCGCCGATGATTTCTGATGAGTTGCCGAGATTTCCTCATCATGATGCACGAAAGGAACCCGTGCCACCAGAAACAAATAGTTGTCGTACTCTTCGAATTTCGGGCGTTGGGTAGTGTTGAGAATATCTTCAAGAACCAACGGGTGGATTGAAAAATGTCGGCCGATTTCTTCAATGGCTTTCACATCGTGGATGCCGTTGATTTCCATCCAGGTTACGGCGCGGGACGGCCGGAACGGCAACAATTCTTCCCAATGCGTCAATTCCCGGCTATCGGCGCCTGACGCATCAAATTCCGTCCGCCGGATCCGAAGCGTATCCGAATATACTTTTCCCACATGCGTCAGGGTCCCCGGTGGAGAGCCTTTTTTCCCCCGATACGGCGATGTCATCCGTTTCAATGATCTCACCCCGTGCGGCATTCAACCGCTGCATTCATTCCCCTGTCTGTTTTGACGTTGGAGGAAGAAAGTCCTGCATGCCGTTGACAGGAACTATCCACTATGGGTGGAATATTAAAAGGAGATGTATTAAACTGTTTATAAGAAACTGAAGGTTGGACCGCAAAATCCACTGATACTAAATTAAGAGGGGATTTTCCATGGATATTATTAAAGCTTTGCTGCAAGATGTTGCTTTACCGCGAATGGTAAAAATTCGCCAGACCTTTCACGCAGCGGAAGTTGTCGATGTCCCGGCGACGCTGCGCGCGGCTCTGTCCCAGTCCGGTCAGTTGAATCGAGTTCGGCCGGGCATGCGGATCGCCGTCGCCGCCGGCAGTCGCGGCGTCGACCAGCTTCCGGCTTTGGTCGGCGTCACAGTGGCTGAACTGAAGAAACGAGGCGCCGCGCCTTTTGTTATTCCTGCCATGGGCAGTCATGGCGGCGCTACGGCCGCCGGTCAGGCTGAGGTGCTGGCCCACCTCGGCATCACGGGAGAAACGGTCGGCTGCCCCGTTGTTTCTTCCATGGAAGTGGTCGAAATTTCCCGTCTCGCCAATGGGTTGCCGGTATATATCGACAAACACGCCTTCGAAGCCGACGGAATCGTATTGATTAACCGGGTTAAGCCTCATACTGCTTTTCGCGGCCCCAACGAAAGCGGCCTGGCAAAAATGATTGCAATCGGGCTGGGCAAGCAAAAGGGAGCTGAAACCTGTCATGCCTATGGCTTCAAGCACATGGCCGCACACGTGCCGGCCGTGGCCCGGGAAACCATCGCCAAGGCGCCAATCCTCTTTGGCATTGGCACCGTGGAAAACGCCTACGATCATGTCGCGAAAATCGTGGTCACCGGCGCCGAGGAATTGATTGAAACCGATAAAAAGCTGCTTGTGGAAGCGAAAGCCGCCATGCCGCGGATCTCTTTCTCGCCGATTGATGTGCTGGTCATTGATGAAATCGGCAAAGATATCTCCGGCGATGGCATGGATCCCAATATTACCGGCCGATATCCCACTCCCTACCCGACAGGCGGCCCGGAAGTATCCAAAATGGTCGTGCTGGACCTGACGGAAAAGACCAATGGCAACGCCAACGGCGTTGGCACCGCCGATTTTACAACCCGTCGGTTGGTCGACAAGAATGACTTCAAATCAATGTACGCCAACGGCCTGACCTCGACCGTCGTTGGCCCGACAGCGATCCCCATGACACTCGACTGCGACCTCGACGCCATCCGGGCAGCGGTAAAAACGTCCAATGCGCTGGATCTCAGCCAGGTTCGCCTCGTACGGATCAAAAATACCCTTCAGCTCAATGAAATCATGATCTCCGAGTCGTTGCTGGCTGAAGCCCAAACCATTGAAAATATCACCATCTTGTCCGATCCGTTTGATCTACAGTTTGACGACCAGGGAAATCTCAGGAGGGAATAGTGTGTCGCAACCGAACCCAACAGACGCCCGGCGGGAGCATGGCCGGGCCATTCTTTTTCTTTTGCTGGCTGCTCTTTTGTGGAGCACCGGCGGTTTTTTCATTAAATGGGTTGATTGGCACCCCATGGCAATCTCCGGCGGGCGCAGCGCCATCTCCGCCATCGTTTTTGCTGTGGCCTTCCGCAAAACATTAAAAATCACCGGATCGCCAATCCAGATCATTGCCGCCCTTGCTTACGCCCTTACTGTGACACTGTTCGTCATTGCCAATAAACTGACTACCGCCGCAAACACAATCCTGCTGCAGTATACCGCGCCAGTCCATGTAGCGCTGCTTTCGGCATGGCTGCTGAAAGAGCATCCGAATCGCCGCGACTGGATGACGATTGCAGCAGTCCTTGCCGGCATGATTCTGTTCTTCTTCGAGCAGATGAGTCCCGGCAACCTGATCGGCAACCTTTGCGCGTTGTTCACCGGCTTTACTTTCGGGCTTTTTATCGTGCTGTTGCGTAAACAAAGGGATGCGTCGCCGGCGACTTCGGTCTTTCTCGGCAACATTTTTACGGCGATTGCCGGCGTACCGTTTATGTTCGACTCGATGCCCAGTCCTGCCGGTTGGGCGGGATTGATTTTCCTTGGCGTCTTTCAGCTCGGCATGGCCTATGTATTTTATACCTGGGCCATTTCGCACGTCACCGCCATGGAGGCTGTATTGATCACGTTGATCGAACCGGTTCTCAATCCGATCTGGGTGTTCGTCCTGATGGGAGAAACGCCGTCCTGGAGCGCTCTGCTGGGCGGTCTCGTCATCATCGGCGCCGTAACCGCCCGGCAAATCGTCGAGGCCCGTCGATGCTGACAACACTGGCTTCCCTTTTCAAAAACCGTCAATTTCAGAGCATCGCCTGCATTCAGGTTTTCAATGTGTTTGGCGCCAACCTGATCGCGCCGGTATTGCCTCTTTATCTGTCCCTTCAGGGGATGTCCGCATCCCGTGTCGGCATGGTGATGGGGATTATGGCCGTCGGCGCACTGGTGATGCGTCCCTTGGCCGGTCGGTCTGTCGATCAACGGGGTAGCCGCCCCGTGATCCTATTCGGCCAGGGACTGCTCGGCGTCTGCTTTGCCTCCTTTCTCTGGTTGACCACCTTCTGGCCGTTATTGCTGGTGCGTTTCATCCAAGGCGCCGCCCAGTCCTTCTATTCCACAGCGGCCGTCACTTTCGCCAGCAGCGTGGAATCGCCGCAGAACACGGCCAGCGCCATCTCGATGTACACCGTTTTCACCATGATCGGGCTGGGCAGCGCCACAAGCCTGGCGCCGTTGTTTTTTCACGAAATCGGCTTCGTCCGGCTGATCCTGATGAGTCTGGCGGCGCTGGGAATTGCGGTATCGTTCACCCTCTGGCGGGCCCGCCCCATCGCCCCCATCCGGGACACCGAAATTCCGCCATTTTCTTCCGTTCTTCACCTGAAGGCGGTCTGGGCTCCGACAGTCTGTTTGTTCGCCTCCAATTTCGTTTTCAGCACGCTGTTCACCTTTGTGCCGCTCTATGCCGTTTCCGTCTCCCTGCAGGACTACTCCGTTTTTTATATTTGCTTCGCCGTCGCCGTAATCGCCACCCGGCTCGGCGTCCAACAGCTGACGCAAACGTTCCGGGCGGAAACCGTCGCGACCGTCGCCAGCCTGATGAACGTCGGCAGCGCCCTGATCATCGCGATATATCCGTCAGCCTTGACGTTCGCGGCGTCCGGCGTATTGATCGGGCTGGGGTTTGGCGTCATTTTTCCGGCTCTCACCATCTATGTCATCCAGCGAATTTCTCCCGCCATCAAAGGAACCGGCTTGTCGATCCTGACTGCTTCCGGCGATGTCGGCAATGCTCTTGGCGCGGCCATATTGGGTATTGTCGCCGAATATTTCGGGTTTCGGTGGGTCTTTGGCCTGTCCGCTTTGGTCGTAGTCGTCTGTACCCGTTATTTTTACGTCACGCTGGTGGTCAACGAGCGCAAGGTCTCCCCTGAAGAAGCAAATCCATAAGAAACTGCACATCCCAAAAGATAAAAAGTCCGTATCAGCAATCGATACGGACTTTTTCGCGTCATTATGGAAAGCAGGCTGTGAGTTTCACTGTTTGCCCCACTCGGTATGGAACGTCCCCGGCCGGTCTGTCCGTTCATAAGTATGGGCGCCGAAATAGTCGCGCTGGGCCTGGATCAGATTGGCCGGCAGCACGGCCCGCCGATAGCTGTCATAATAGTCCAGCGACGCATTGAAGGCCGGCGTGGGAATTCCCAGATCACGACAAGTCTTCAATACGAGGCGCCAGGCATCCTGCGATTCGGCCAAAACCGATGCAAAAAACGGATCCAGCATCAGGTTGTCCAACGCCGGGTCATTGGCAAAGGCATCCCGGATCTTATCCAGGAAACGGGCCCGGATGATACAGCCACCGCGCCAGAGCAGAGCAATCTCGCCAAATTTCAGATTCCAGCCGTATTCTTTGCTGGCAGCCGCCAACAGAGCGAAGCCTTGCGCATAGGAACAAATTTTTGACGCATACAGGGCGTCGTGCACGGCCTGGATCAGTTTCTCCCGATCACCGGTCCAGCGGCCATCCGGCCCTTTCAGGACCGTCGCGGCTTTCACCCGTTCCGGTTTAATCGCCGACATGCAGCGGGCAAACACCGCCTCGGTAATCGCCGGGGTCGGGATCCCAAGATCCAGGGCGCTCTGTGAAGTCCATTTGCCGGTCCCCTTTTGCCCGGCCTTGTCGAGGATCATTTCCACCAGTGGCCGCCCGGTTTCCGGATCATGGACCGCCATGATATCCCGGGTGATCTCAATCAGGTAAGAATCCAACGGGCCTTGGTTCCAGCGGGAAAAAACCTCATATAGTTCGGCCGCCGTCAGACCGCCGGCGAGGCTGAGAATGTAATACGCCTCGGCAATCAGCTGCATATCCGAATACTCGATTCCGTTATGAACCATTTTCACGTAGTGTCCGGCGCCATCCGGCCCGACAAATGCGCAACAGGGGCCGTCCGCCACCTGGGCGGCAATTTTCGTAAACAACGGCGCCAGTTCCTGATATGCCGCCAAATCGCCGCCCGGCATCAAGCTGGGCCCTTTCAGCGCCCCTTCTTCGCCGCCGGACACACCGGTTCCAATAAACCGGATTCCTTTGGCGGCCAACGCCGCGTAGCGCCGCCGGGTATCTTCAAAGAACGAGTTGCCGCCATCGATGATGATATCCCCGGGTTCCAGATACGGCAATACTTGTTCGATCATGTCATCCACCGGTTTGCCGGCTTTGACCATCAGCATCACCCGGCGGGGTTTCGCCAATGAGGTGGCCAGTTCCGCCAGCGAGTGCGCACCTTTGACTGCCAGTCCGGCGGCATTCCCGGCAAGGAATTCGTCGACCCGGGCTGTGGTCCGGTTAAAAACACAAACCTGAAAACCTTTGTTTACCATGTTTAGTACCAGATTTTCCCCCATCACGGCAAGTCCGATCAATCCGATATCACAAAGTGGTTTCAACTGCGTCTCCTCCTCTGACAGATTTTTATCAATCCAGGCTGAAAATCTTGCCGGGATTCATGATTTCATTCGGGTCCAACGCTTTCTTGATTGCTTTCATCATTTTCAGTTCCACCGGATTACAATACTTCTTCATGAGGTCCAACCGTTTATAGCCGATTCCATGTTCACCGGACAGTTTTCCGCCGACCGAGTAAATGAAATCATAAAGCTCATCCTGCAGCAATGGCAACCGTTCGTTCCACAACTCCAACGGCATGTCTTCCTTCAGAATATCCGCATGGATATTGCCATCAGCGGCATGCGCGGCGATATGGACAGTCACCCCATACTTGGTTCCCAACTCCGACAATTTCTGCACAACGTCCGGAATTCGGGACATCGGCACAACCGTGTCTTCCGCCGAAAAAATCAGACTGCGGGCCCGGTTGGCTTCCCCGAAAGTTTTTCGCGACTTCCAGATTTTTACCGGGTCGGCCACCAGGACCTCCAAGGCCCCGTTTGCGGTGCAGAGTTCATCAATCATCACGCATTGATCTTCCAATACTTCTTCATTGTCGCCGGCCAAAGAAACAATGATGTAATGCCCCTTGTCACTGTGCGGCAATTTCTCGTTCAAAAACTCCTCGCTGCACCGGATCCCCTTGTTGTCCATGAATTCGACGCAAACGGGGCTTACCGGCGACTGCATGATCTTGGCGACAATATTGATCGCATCCTCCGGATTGGCGAATACGGCCAGCAGATCGATCACATGCGCCGGCTTCGGCGCCAGCTTGATATACACTTTGGTAATGATCCCCAGGGTTCCTTCGGACCCGACCATCAGCTGCGTCAGGCAATATCCCGTCGAATCTTTTTTTAGTTTGCCGCCGAGAGTCGTGACTTCCCCTTCCGGCGTCACCAATTCCAACCCCAATACCTGCTGCCGGGTCGTGCCGTATTTTATCGCTTTCATTCCGCCAGCATTGGTGGCCACATTGCCGCCGATGCAGGAGCTGTCGGAACTGCTTGGTTCGCCGGGATACAAGTACCCTTTTTCCGTGGCGAATTTCTGCACATCGATGGTCCGTACCCCCGGTTCAACGATCAACGTCATATTGGCTTCGTCAAATTCCACGAAGCGGGTCATCCGCTCCGTGGATAAAACGATCCCGCCGCCAAAGGCAACCGCTGCGCAGGCATATCCCGTCCCGGCCCCCCGCGGGATGATCGGAATCAGTCGCCGGTTCGCCAGCTTGACGATTTCCGCCACCTGCTCCGTCGTTTCCGGGAATACGACAGCTTCGGGAAAATGAACGTACTTTTCACCGGTAACGGCATCATGAGAATAATCTTCCATTTTTTCGCGGTCCAGCCAGACATTCTTGTCGCCGGCAATTTGTTTTAACTCCGCGACAACAGCGGCATCGACCGGGTTATACTTTCCCATTGAACGCTCTCCTTTGTCCGCCTTGCGAATCTTACCGTTGAATGCGGGCCGACCCGCCAGCGGCGAAAGCCCGGACTTGCTCGATGCTGCTCATCGTCGTGTCGCCCGGGAACGTTGTCAGCAACGCGCCATGAGCCCAGCCGAGGCGCAACGCCGCATCCGGCTCTTCACCTGTCAGCAGGCCATAGAACAGGCCGGAGGCGAACCCATCGCCGCCGCCAACCCGATCATATACGTCCAATTCCGCCGTGGGAGCCGTGTATGTTTTGCCGTTGATCCAGGCCACGGCGCTCCAACTGTGGCGGTTTGTGGAATGCACTTCGCGAAGCGTGGTTGCAACAATTTTGATTTGCGGATGTTTGGCGGTCACCTGGTCAATCATGCCAAAAAAAGCGCTGGGATCAAGTTTGGACTTCGCCGCCACTTCCGGCCCCGGTATACCGAGGCCCATCTGCAGGTCTTCCTCGTTGCCGACGAGAACATCCACATTTTCCAGAATGCGCCCCAGCACTTCAACCGCCCGCTTCGGCCCGCCGACAATGTTCCAGAGTTTGGCCCGATAGTTCAGGTCAAAAGATACGATGGCGCCGGCGGCTTTAGCTGCCCGCATTCCCTCGATCACCACCTCGGGAGTCGTTTCGGACAAAGCCGCGAAAATGCCGCCGCTATGGAACCAACGCACGCCGCCGGCAAAAATTTCCTGCCAATTGAAATCGCCGGCCTTGAGAAACCCGCCAGCCTCATTCGCCCGGTTGTAAAATACGACAGGCGGGCGAACGCCCTGACCGCGATCGCTGTATACCGTCGCCATATTCGGGCCGTTAACGCCATTATGCTTGAAGTGTTTATAGAAAGGCTTCACGCCCATGGCTTTCACCCGTTCCGCGATCAGGTCGCCGATGGGATAGTCCACCATGGCGGTGGCAATTCCCGTTTTCAATCCGAAGCAATCAGCCAGATTGGCGGCGCAGTTGAATTCGCCGCCGCTCACATGGATCAGGCACTCCGTCGCTTTGCGGAAAGGAACGACTCCGGTATCCAAACGATGAACCAAGGCGCCTACGGAAACAAAATCCAATGCTCCTTCTTTGCGAATGTCCAGCCCGACAGTATTCATACTTTCCCTCCTCAAAAATTAGTATGTCTTCCTGATAGAACTTCTGTTTCTGAGCCGTGCCGGGAACCCCGTCACGCTTATCGCCTATAATTATAGCGCAAAATACCGTATTAATACATATATCGGTTTAGTCAACGGGTAAAAAAAATCGGGTCAACTCGACGCTCAGCATCGAATCGCCCGATTCATTTTTGGTTATCGCTTTGCCTGCGGTTGCCTCTTCAACAGACTGCTTCCAGCCGGCAGGTTTCCCGAACCTCTTCCCATATCACGGTTCGAGCCTTGGCAAACCCATTGAACGTTGTCGCCGAAGCCGAGCTATAGGAACCAATATTCGGCACGAGAATCAAATCATCGACCTCCAGCGGGACGGTTTCCTTTTCACGGAAAATCACGTCAAACGAGTCGCAGCTCGGACCGGCGAATGTCGCCATTACCGTCGTCCCTTCCTTAAACGTCAGCAACTCGAAGTCCCAGTGATCAAAAATGACCCCGGAAAAAGTCCCGTAAATCCCTTCGTCCAAGAAATACCAATCCTGGTTGTCCCGATGTTGCCGACCGATCACCCGAGTGATCAGTTTGACAGCAGTGCCGCAAATGAAGCGACCTGGTTCGGCCCAAATCTCCACATCCGGGAAAAGTTCCTCCAACCCCTGATGGATGGTGGTCAACATTTTCTGAATATCGATTTTGGCGCTGCCGGGCGCCCGAATCGGGAATCCGCCGCCGATATCAAGAATCTGCAAATTCAGTCCGTGAACCGCCGCTTCGTCAAACAGTTTGCGGCATACCTGCAGTGCATTGATGTAGGCATGGGCCTGCGTCGCCTGGCTGCCGACATGAAATGCCAGACCCGCGACATGCAGTCCGCATTCTCGGGCCTTCAACAGCAAGGACAATACATCCGCCGGCTCGGCGCCAAATTTTTTGTTGAGATCAATCAACGCTTCCGGGTTCTGCATGCGTACACGCACCATAATCCCGGCGCCAGGGGCGGTTCGGGCCATTTTCTCAATTTCGGGCGCGCTATCGACCATATAATTCAATATACCGGCCTGACGGGCGGTTGCGATACCGTGGACGGGCTTGATGGGATTTGCGTACACCATTTGTTCCCCGGTGACTCCCAACGCCTGAAGCTGCAGAATTTCGCCGTCCGACGCAACATCGAAACAAGACCCCAGGTCCTTCAGCGTGCGGATAATGCGCTCGTCGGGGTTTGCCTTAACCGCATAGTGAATATTGACCCGGGGCATAAATTCTTTCAGATACCGGTAATTGTTTTTGATCTGCTCGACCGACATTACCAACAGCGGCGTGCCATGCTTGTCCGCCAACCGTTTCACATCGGCCTGGGATAGATGAAATTCCTTTTGCATATCCACTCCCCTTTTACCCCTAAGATTCCAAGGAAAAAAACTCGATTTGATTGTACCATATCGCTGAAAAACTGCAATAAAAAATAACAAAAAAAGATCGCGGGGAACACTTGTCTTTCAAGCGTTCCCCGCCGGATCACTTCGGTATGGCTCCCGCTGCGGTCTTCGTGCCAACCCGCACGATCCTGTCCGATCCCTCAAACTCGTCCGTGGATATTTTTTCCCGGCTGATTTCTTTGTTGCCTTGCAGCCTGATGCGCTGGACTGTAACGACAAACCCGTTTCGCCCGGCGGACTCCACGATTTCCTCACCCAGCGGCAACATTGGATCCTGCTTCACGATCGTCTTGGCAATCTGCACGGTTTTTTCCGCGGATTCAATGCGAACCGTCGGCTCACCCTGACGTCGTTTGCCGTAAATTCGCACCGCCAGGGTTCCGGAATCCGTCGTTGTCTGGATATAAACGGCATGATGGCGGGTATTTCTGAGCTTCAAATCGATTTGTCCGTCCGCCACCGTGGCGTCCTGTCCGACAGGGACATAAGCCGGCGGATCATAATGCGCGCTGCGTTCCACCACATCAAAGTCCGCCATCAATGCCGCAATATACAAGGTAGTGGAAACCTGACAGACGCCGCCCCCCCAATCCATGACCACGCCGGCGCTGGACAGGGTTGGCGCTTCTTTATAGCCGTGCTCGGGAGTTCGAAGCCCCACCCGGTCATTGAAGGAAAATGTTTGCCCGCTGCCAACCAATACGCCGGACATTCGGGCAGCGGCGATCCGGATATTTTCCGCCCGATTTTCGTACGATTCGTTGTATGTCGTGGAAAAAGCAGCGATCAGGCCATCAATGCCCTGCAGATCCTGCGCCCTGATCCTTGCCGGAGATTCACTGACAAGCAAGCCAACCGGTTCGGGACTTCCGGCTTCAATGGCTTGCCGCAACAGCCGCACGGTTGCCATGACATCGGTGCGCCGGCCCGTCTGTTCCGGCGTAATGCGCAATCCGGCAGCGGTTTCCTTCAGGCCCGCATCCAAAGCTTCTCGATCGACAGCAGCAGCAGCCGTCGCGACAATGCGTCGGATTTTTTCGGCATCCGCTGTCAAGCCGAAGGACAATCGGCGGCCGCCGGCTCTCGCGACAAACTGGTCCGCCACACGCTGCAATAGATTGCCGGTCCGGCCAATATTAACCCCCTGTTGGACAAAAGCCGCCGCATCCATGGTCCCGGACACGGTATCCCAACCGATTTCCCATCGCTGCCCGTCATACGTCAGCACTGCAGCTGGACGGGCTTGCCGGTCCCGCAACGCCGCGGCAACCTTATGTTCCGCCTCGGCAACGGTCAACCCGCCGACCGTGACATCAGCGATGACCAGCCCACGGCAAAGCTTCCCGGAATATGCCAGGGCCGCATCGCCGGCCACCAGCATCACGCCGGACAATAGGAGAATCAGCAAATAGTAACTGAGGATTTTCTTCAGCCGCATTTTCCATCTCCGAAAAATAATTCACCCGGTTAGAATGAGAATCCCCGCCGTGGCGGGGATTTCAACGATTACAAGCTGTGTGCGTCGAACCCGCAACCCTTACAGCCGCAAATTCATGGTAAGTTCGATCATTTTATCTTCTTCGCGAACTCGCTGCAAAATTTCCTCGGTCACTTCATTTCCCTGGTCAATGATGATGCTGCCATCGTTAGCGGTAATCCGGCGATTCACCCGTTTTCCGAGTAAATAACGCCGTTGCTTTTCTTCAAACAACTGCGACGCTTCATCCGCCGGAGCTGCGGCGGACGATGTCATGACCGGCGAAACCGGGGCGTCCTCCTGAACCGGATAGGCGCTTACCGGCGCCGTGCGGGAAATCAGGCCTTCCATGGGCCTGCCGCCAACGGGTCCGCGATGGGAGGGATCCATGGTCTCGCTGATGATCAGTACATCTTTGCCAAAAGTGACGATCTGCTGCATCGGGATTTGAATTTTATCGCCAATGCCTTCTTCCACTTCACAGGAAGTAATCCGGCCGGATTCATCAATGGAAATCTCCACCACTTTGCCGCCCATATGGCCGGAGCGGGTCAGTGTGCGGGTTCCGATAACCTTGACGCCTGCGGACATGAGTTGCTCCAGTCGGGGAATGGTGGCAACCGGAATCAAAATAGAGGTCGATTCCACGGTTACGGCCGATTCACCCAAGCCGGTAATGGCATTGAACGGAATCACTTTTGCGCCCAGATACCAGGTACCATCGTCAACGACCAACGCGACCACCGCACCCTGGGCTGCATCAATGACCAGGTCCTTCACGGTCCCTACCTGTTTCCCTTCACTAATGCTGATTACCGGCAGCCTGAGAATGTCCGCACTTTTTTTCATGAAAAACCCTCCAAATTACTTAATTATGATTGCACACGGTCGCCCGCAAATAACCTCAGTTTAATCAACCATCCCATTTACCGGCTTCGGCCTGAAGCTCGCCAAGTTTTTGCTCAAAGATCCGGAACTGCTTCTCATTCCGGCGAAGATCCGCGGATTGAAGGAATTCCGCCAATTCTGCTGCTGCTCCGGCATAATCGCCCTGATTTTGCCGAGTACTGACAATCTCGGCCACTATCATCGGCAACGCCGCACTGTCGGCATATAGGCGCGTGATTAAGCGGAAAGCATCCAACGCCGCGTCAACATGACGCTGGTCCCGCTGCGCAAACGCAAATTCCAGCAAATCCTCCAAAGATTCGGATGCCGGCTCCTCTACAGGCACAGTGTCTTCCTGCCAGGCTTCCGGCGGCGCCTCATCGGCTGGGGCTGCGGAACCTTCTGCCGCTTCCACCGCAAGTTCCGCCGACTCCGCGTCGGCAATGTTGGAAAGGTCCATTGCCTGCTCCAGGGTTACAGAGGAAAGTACTTCCTCAAATGTCGGCGTCAATTCCGAAGCAGCTTCCACGACTGCATCAGCAAGCGTCTCAGTCGGTTCGGCGACAGGCGTGACATCAGGTTCGGCCGCACGGGGAAGATTCTCGGTCGTCAACGCGACAACCTCAGATTCCACGGCGATAGACAGCGGTTCGCTCCTTTCCGGTTGCGGCTCCGTCTCTGGCGGCGAAGTGACTGTGATCAGGCGGGAAGCTTGAGTCCGTGTATCGTAAACAGCCGCCAGGCAGGCAAACCCCAACGCTCCCGCCAACGAAACACCGATCGAACCCAAAAATCCGGCTGAATGGAAAAATAGTTCGGGCAACACCAAAGAAACCAGCCATGCAAAGCCAACCAGCAACGCCAGCAGCCGGCAAGACAGATGAATATGGAAGATAAATTCGGCCAACTTGTTGATCGCCGCCGTTACCGCCGCCAAAGCCAGCAAGGGAACCAGAAGAAACTCCACTCGGGGCCCCCCAAACCAATTCCTTTTTCAAATACACCTTTGTTCAGCTTCGACAAAGTTTTCATTTTTCCTTTTTCCAGCGCAAAAAACACGAAATTTCACAAACTTCCTTCCGCCGGCGGCCGAAACTCAGACTCCGGCAACTGCAGCAATTCGTCGATAATCCGGAGCATCCGGGCGGAATCGCGGGGCAGTCGTCCATTGACCCAGGCATAATTGGAAAAATGGTCGCTGTATAAATCAGTTCCCGCTACGGAAAGTGTCTCCAGCAACAGCTTTGTTTCCGCCAATGCCTGATGCGGAGTCAGTAGTTGGAATTCTCCCCGCCGGTATTCTTCATATAATGGCGTTCCCGGCATGGGAATCAATGTCCGCAGCCGAATGAAGCGGGGATTGATCTGGTTCAGGACTCCGGCGCTTTCCAGAGCATGTTCCCGGGTCCTAGACGCGCCGCCAACCCCGATCAGGACGTATTCGCTCAATTCCATTCCCGCATCGATAACCTGCCGGCCTGCTGCGACGATTTCTGCCGCAGTCGATCCTTTGCAGATTTTCCGCAGGGTGACGTCGTCGCCGCTCTCCATGCCGGAATGAATCCGGTCGAGCCCGGCTTTGCGCAGCGCCGTCAACTCCGCCGGCGTCTTCAGATTAAGATACTGCGCCGACCCATACATTGTAATTCGCGATAACGCCGGAAACAAGTCCCGCGCATATTGCAGAATTTCGACCAGTTCCGCCGTTTTCATCAAAATCGTGTTCCCGTCCGGCAAAAACAGACTGTGGACATCCGAACCGTAATATTTCCTGGCCGACAAGAGATCCTGCCGTATTTCCGCAACCGGGCGAATGCGGAATTTCTGGTCTTTGTACATGCCGCAAAAAGTGCAACGATTATGAGGGCAGCCGACAGTGCACTGGATCAACAGGCTCCGCGCCTCGCTTGGCGGTCGATAAATCGTTCCTTCGTAACGCATGGCCGCCTCCTTTACGGATATGGTCTAATTATAGGGAAAGACGATGCCAGTGCCAAGTCCCAGACTGTCTCATTTCCATTATCCACTAGGCGGATAGGTTGATCCGCCTACCGAAACAAACTGCGCGGACGGCGAAAGCAAGGAAAAGAACCGGGGAAACTCATTGATGAGCGCCACCGGTTCTTTGCGTTACCTACGTATTAAATCCCGCTTTGCATTTCATCCGCCGGCTTAGTCTCGTTCACAGGCGGTTTGGCGGAGGTCGGAACCGCCACGCCGATTTCTTTCTTCAGTCGTTGAATTTCTTCGTCCTGCTGTTTGATCTGCCGCCCCATTTTATAGAGACGATAGCGCAATTTAATCTGAATGAACAGTTCAAAGAACAATGCCGTCAAAAAGCCCATCAGCGCCGATACGATAATCACCAGCACCAGCGATGCTTCCACTCGCCAGTCAAAGAATCCCACAGTCACCACCTGTCCATTCTGCAAGGCAAACGCAACGATGACAATCGTGGATACCATGCCCATCAGCAGCATCACTATCGGCAACATCAACACCTCCGGTTCAAATCTCTCGAAATTTATTTCGTCATTTCATTTCGTATTCCCTGCCAAAACGTTCCGAATTATTTGTATTAACCGCGATCTTCCCTTGCCATTTTGAAAAATCGTGATAAACTATAAATAGAGAAATCGTAATTTCATAGTGGGCAAACCCGTTGAAAAGCGGGGACGCAAAGCCATGGATCTAAGGGCGTAAATACGCCTATGATTGCCAGGTTGCCGCTTTAAGGATTTGAAACCATCCTTGAATTGTTGTATCGGCGACTGGCAACCCAGTCGCTTATTTTTTGGAGCGAAGGAGTGAAATCTGATGGTTAAATATATTGTTTTGATTGTGGTGCTGATCCTGTCCACCGTCGCCGTATCCGTTGCGGTCGCCGTGCCGATTGCCATGCAAACTCCGCCACCGGCGGCAGTTGCCGAAGTAGAGGCGGGTTATATGTACACCTTGCGCAGCAACGAGAAAGATGCTTTTATTGTTACGACCCTGGCCGACCAACGCTTGGTCCGCATGCAGTTGAT
>CAZRQI010000017.1:0-1169 GCA_964602025.1 uncultured Veillonellaceae bacterium | reverse complement strand
TTTCATAAAAAAATCCGGCAATAGCCGGATTTTTTTATTGCTTTTTTCGTGCGCTCCATTACGAGGTAAACTGCAACATTCGGGCAAAAAACGTTCTTCCGTCCTCAGCCAAAGTTCTTTGTGTAACGCCGGAACCGGGCGAGTTCTCCGCCGGTTGCTCGTACCGAATTTGCACGCCGGCCGGCCCCCGGGTGATGACAATGCGTTCCTGCAGCCGCCGGGTTTCTGTGTCGATGGCAATAAGTCCTGTAACCGTATCCACTCGGATCATGCGAATCACCCTCACGTATCAGTCTCTGCACTATAATTAAGTTTCGCATCGACCCGCGCATGCCCTTGTGACTAAATACCCATTTTGCTAGGACTTTTGTCCCATAATGATCACTGATTTACTCGAACCACTCTTTTTCCTTCATACGCAATTCCGCCTGCTTGCTGAAAATAAACCGGATAATTTTCTGTTTGGTTGCCGGTTCCAGCTCGCCGAATTGGATGCCGGCGAAATATTTGTCCAATGGCGGCATCGGCGGCATCAGGCGAAGAATTGTCCCCTGCGTTTCCAATACAAAGTCTGGACAAACCGTTAGGTTAACCTTCACCGTTGTCCCTACCGGCAACGGTTTTGATAAAACGACCTGGATTCCGCCCGCACTCATATCTCGAGTCAGCGTCCGGATCAAATTTTTCTCCTCGCCCCCCGGCATAGGTTCCAACGTAACGCTCAGACTGATTTCCAAGCGAACATTTTCGCGAAGTTGGCTTTTGGAGAACGAAGAAGGCATGGAGATTTCCCACAGCGGAATCTGCTCCGACCGATAACGCAGCAAATTGGCCTTAAACAAGTACGGAATTTTATTGGAAACCACACGGCCCGCAATCATCCGGCCGACCCGCGGCGGCAAGTAAAAGCCTTTCCGAAACGGCGGCGTAACGAGTACGAAATCTTCCCCAATATCCTCGATCCGGCTGAAATAAATTTCTTTTTTCAGGGACTCGGGGTCTTCCTCAATAATATCCAATTTTTGAGTGACACGAAGAATGTCTTGTTTCATACGCTTCCTTCAAAAAGTTAGTGTCTGTTTGCGCGGTTTGCCCACGTCAAGGCGATCAAAAATTCCCAATTATTGTACCACAAAAAAATCCGTCACGGCAAAAAAGCGGTTGTTTAA
>CAZRQI010000016.1:0-21465 GCA_964602025.1 uncultured Veillonellaceae bacterium | reverse complement strand
CGGCGGGAACTATCCGAACGATACAGTGATCCTTATACGGACGCATGATTGTCAATTGTCTGGCGGCAAATATAATGAAAGTAGTTAATGCTGGGAAAGTGAGTGAGAATCATGAATGAGGATATTCTGAAAGGAAAATGGCATGAATTGCGGGGCGAGGTCAAGGCGCGCTGGGGCAAAATAACCGACGATGACCTGACGGTGATTTCCGGCCGGTCGGAAAAGTTGCTGGGGGTTTTGCAGACGCGCTACGGCTATGCCAAGGACAAGGCGGAAACCGAATACAATGATTTTCTGTCGCGGATCAAGAAATAGGCGGGCGGGTGCTGTCGACAGGCCCTCAAGGTTCATGATATAATGAAGACAGAAAATTCAACCGATGTTTCTCGAACGAGAAAAGGAGGTGAACGGCGTGGCAACCTATGTCCGATATTTTGATACGCTGGAAGACCTCATGGAGTTCGTGGAACTTCAGGAACGGGTGAATGGGATCCGCGTTTTCTGCGACAAGGAGAAAAAAAGCGCTTCGTTTTTCGGCATCAGCGAGGAGCTGGCTCATGATCTGCTGGTGGAAGAGTATGAAGAAGAGTCTCGCGTTTGAAACGACCGAAGAGTATGTCGTGCATAGGGCAGGGGGCAACAGGCTCCCTGCCTTTTTTCTCATGAAGCGTCAAGATGCTTGCCGCCGGTAGGGTTAAAGCCCGGGATTGCCGCAAAACCGGGAGGACGTCGGTGTGGAATGGAACGATACGCCGAGAACCAAACTGCTGCGTGACCGGATGGTTCGGGAGCAGTTGCAGTCGAGAGGGATAAACGATCCGCGGGTGATCGCCGTCATGAAGGAAGTGCCGCGGCATTGGTTTTGTTCGGCCGGGGTCCCGGCAGAAGAGGCCTATGGCGATTTTCCGCTGCCGATCGGCTGGGGCCAGACGATTTCGCAACCGTTGATGGTGGCGGATATGTTGCAGCAGATGCGCCTGACCGGGACGGAAACCGTGCTGGAGATCGGCACGGGCAGCGGCTACAATGCAGCGTTGTTGAGCCGGTTGGCGCAGCGGGTCGTTTCGCTGGAGATTTTACCGGAGTTGGCGGAATTGTCGCGACAGCGCCTGATTCGCGGCGGGTTTGACAACGTGGAGGTGCATCAGGCGGACGGGACGTTGGGTTGGGCGGCAGCGGCGCCGTATGATGCGATTGTGGTGACGGCGGGCGCGCCGGTGATTCCGGAAGCGCTGCTGGAACAATTGAAGCTGGAAGGCCGGCTGGTGATTCCGGTCGGGAGCTTGATGCTGCAAAAATTGTTGGTGGTGCGGCGAACTGCGGCGGGGATCCGGACCGAAGAACACAGCGACTGCCGATTTGTGCCTTTGCAGGGACAAGGCGGCTGGTGGTAAAAGACGGGGAGCGCGGGGAACGGGAACGGATGATGGCAAAAAAACGGAAGGGGTGGTCTGGGAATGAGAACGGCAAGATTACTGTTGGTTTCCGGGAACATCATCACGGTGAATTTGGACCAGGTGTCGGCGGCGATGCCGGGAAGATTCGCCGGCGCTACGGACATGACCGTCATTTTTTTGGGCAGCAAGGCGTTTGAAGTCGACATGAAATACAATGCATTTTTTGATTTGTGGGTAGGTACGCCGCCGCAGCCGACGCCGAGTTGCAACGATATTACCTGACGACGCGGCGGGCCGTTGCGGTCAGAGGAGAATCCTTTTTTCCAGGCCATAGATATCATCGAGTTTCTGGACCAGAACCGCGTGCGTATCGGCCAGAGCCCGATTATAAATCGCCGGTGCAATGCGGGACAGAAAAAATTCCAGCAGGGCCGTCGCCTGGAAGTCACTGATTTCTTCCTCGCGGGTTTCGCGAAAGAATTGTTGGAGAGAGCGAACGGCCTCCTTGTGATCGTCCGGCGCCAGCCGGATCTTTTGGGGATCGTTGGTTTTCATTCCTTACCCTCCCGTTCCGGTTTGCTGTCGAATACACTATAGCGCACGCAACGGCACTGAGCAAGCAAGGGCATTGCCGATGCAGGTGATTTCCGGGTGCGAAATATATTATAATAGACAAAACGGGTGATACGGCTAGGGGGAATATCATGACGAAGAGCATTCGACAGTGGCTGGAAAGCATTGTTTTTGCGTTGGTGATCGCGTTGTTGGTCAATGCCTTTCTTTTTCAACGGATGGTGGTCGCCGGACCTTCCATGGAACCAAACCTGAAAGACGGCGAGTCGTTGTTTGTTCACAAAGTGGCGCACACGCTTGCAAGGATGCCGGCGTATGGCGATGTAGTGGTGCTGGATAGCCGCATCCATCGGCAGCGGACTGTCCGTGACGATTTGACGGAATCGTTTCATCGCTTGTTGACGCAACCGGATTATTTCTACGTCAAGCGGGTGATCGGTCATCCCGGCGATGCGATCGAGATCAGGAACGGACAGGTCCTTCGCAATGGGCAGCCGCTCGACGAGCCCTACACCAAGGACAAACGGTCACGGGACCGTGATCAGGTATTTTCGGTGCCGCCCGGACATGTCTTTGTCATGGGCGATAACCGGAACAACAGCATGGATAGCCGATACTTCGGCAGCATCCCGCTGGAACACTGCCTCGGGATTGTGTTCGGCAAACTGTAATTGGCTGCATGAACTGAATAGGACGCAACAAAGGACCACTGCGGGCAGTGGTCCTTTTGCCTTCCTGCCAACTTGTTTTTATTTTGCGAACAAAAATCATGTTGGCAGGAAATCGACTGCGAGCGTCGAAGGAGAGCATATTGGCAAGACAATTGTGCATTCCAAAAATACTGGAAAACACCTGTTGAAAATGGAACGGTCGTCAGTTTTTTAAAGGCAGAAGATGCGTGAAGAGTAATGATTTAATAAATCGGTTTTGAGGGAGGGAAGGAATGTGACAATGGGACTATCCAGGCGTACCTTTATCAAGGCGGGGCTGGCCGGCGCCACTTTGGGAGCGTGCGGGATGCCGCCAGTGAGCAAGTGGATCCGCTCATCGGACGCCGCCGCTGATCACCAGGAAAGGCTGGCCTACACGTATCATCCGCCAAATTGCGGCGGCCGCTGCTCATTCAAGTGCACGGTGAAGGACGGCAGGTTGGTCAAGATTGAGGCCAACGAGTGGCCGGACAAGCGTCACTCGCTCATCTGCCTGCGTGGCCTGGCTGAACTGGAGCGCGTCTACAGCCCCGACCGACTCAAAACCCCTTTGAAACGCGTCGGCGAGCGCGGTGAAGGCAAGTTCGTGCCGATATCCTGGGATGAGGCGCTGACAACCGTTGCCGGCAAGCTCAAAGAACTCAAGGATAAATACGGCGGGAAATCCATCTACCTCAAGGCTTCGTCAGGTGTGGAACACCCCATGTTCCTGCTGGCGGGGATGCTCGGCGCCCAGTACACCAACCAGGCGGGCATCGACATCGGCCTTTCCGGCGGTCTGCACCAGGTCACCGGCGTGGGGCTTTTCGGCCCGATGAACAATGAAATTACGGACTGGGTTAATGCCAAGACGATCCTGCTCATCGGCAACAACCTCCTGGAGACTTCCATGACCGACGCCCAGTTCTTCTACGACGCCAAAGAAGCGGGCGCCCGGATCATCTCCATCGATCCGTCCTATTCCACCACTACCACCCGCTGCGACCAGTGGGTCAGCCTGCGTCCCGGAACGGACACCGCTCTTATTCTTGCCCTGATCCAGCAGGTGTTCGCCAACAAGTGGTACAACGAGGACTATCTTCGCAAGAACAGCACGGCCCCCTTCCTTATCCGGGAGGATGACCGGAAACTGTTCAAGGCGGACGGAAAATTCCAGGTGTGGGACAAAGTCAGCGGCGCCCTCCAGCCCTACGACGCCCCCGGCATCCAGCCGGAGCTCGAAGGAGAGTTTGATGCCGGCGGCATCAAGCTGCTGACGGTGTTCGCCGCGCTGAAGGAACACACCCGAAAAAACACTCCGGCTTGGGCGGCTCGCATCACCGAAGTGCCCGAACCGGTCATCAAGGACCTTGCCAGACAGTACGCCACCGCCGGTCCGGCCGTTATCGCCTGGGGCTGGGGCGGCCCCGACAAATGGTATCACGCCGACAGCCTCGGCCGGGCGGGCGGCATTCTCGCCGCGCTCACCGGCAACATCGGCCGCGTGGGCGGCAGCGTGGGGTCCTGCAACCACCACCTGCCCGGCTGGGCCGCGCCGCTGAAGGGCTGGCCGCTGCCGCCGCCGTTCGGTCCTGCCAAGCCTGAGATGCCGGCCACCGATTTTCCCCACAAGCCCAATTCGGTGCGCGCGGTCTTCATCCAGGGCAACTCCCTCCAGCAATGGCTGGCCAATGCCAACCAGACGGCCGCCTGGCTAAAGAAGCTCGACCTCGTCGTCGTGGTAGACCTCTTCCAGACCGACAGCGTCAACTATGCCGACATCGTTCTGCCCACCTGCACCAACTTCGAGATGGAGTATGACTCGTACAACCTCCAGATTCGCCGCAACCACATCATGATGATGCAGAAGGTGATCGAGCCGCTGTTCGAAAGCAAAACCGATTTTCAGATCGAGAAGGAACTGGCCGGCAAATTGGGCCTGGACAAGTACTTGCCGAAAACCCCCGAGGACCTCAACCGCGCCCGCCTGGCCAACCCGGCGCCGCCTCTCAAAGGCATCACCGTTGAAAGCCTCAAGGCCAACCGTTATATCCAGCGTCTCAACGCCCCGATGGAACCATTCCGGGGCAATATGAACCAGGTCTACGCCACGCCTTCCAAGAAGATCGAACTTTACTCCGAGACGCTGCTGCCCTTCAACGCCGGCTTCCCTTCCTACGAGGAACCGCAGGAGGCTTCGCCGCAGAATCCGCTGTTCAAGAAATATCCGCTGCAGTTCAGCCAGGCCCACACCCGCTATCGGGCGCATTCCTCCTTCGCCAACGCTCGCTGGATCCTGCAGATCAACCAGGAACCACGGGTGGAGATGAATCCGCGCGACGCCGCGAAGCGCGGCCTCAAAAACGGCGACCTCGTCGAGGTTTTCAACGATCGCGGCAAATTTCAGGCCCGCTTTCAGTCCACGCCGGATATCCGTCCCGGCTCCGTCCGGGTGAGCGAGGGCTGGTGGTCCAAGTACTTCAAGGCCGGCAACCTGCAGAATGTCACGAATGACGCCAACAATCCGCGCGGCTACCCGCTCAGCCACGGTCCGGTCATCCCATTCAACGACACTCTGGTCGAAGTGAAAAAGGCAGGGGGTGTTATCTGATGGCCAAAAAACTCGGGATGACCATCGACCTCAAACGGTGTATGGGCTGTCACACCTGCGCGCTCAGCTGCAAGATGCAGAACAACGTTCCGATGGGCATGCTCTGGAACCGCATACTCACCGTCGGCGGTGAAGACATCGATACCGCCCGCGGCGAGTTTCCAAACCTCCAGAAGAGTTGGATGCCGCTGGCCTGCCTCCATTGCGAGAACGCCCCCTGCGTCAAGGTCTGCCCGGTCGGCGCTACCTACAAAGACCCGGACGGACGGGTGCTGGTCAACTATGACCGCTGCATCGGCTGCCGCTATTGCATGGCCGCGTGTCCTTACAGCGCCCGTGTTTTCAACTGGCAGACCCCCGTCCGCGAGCCGGGGCACTCCTATGGCGACGCGCCGGCCCGCGTCAAAGGCGTGGTGGAGAAATGCACGCTGTGTGTCGAGCGCACCTCCAAGGGTCTGGAGCCGAGCTGCGTCGAGGCCTGCCCGGCCAAGGCGCGGAAGTTCGGCGATCTCAACGACCCGAACAGCGAGGTTTCCAAAGCGATCCGCGAACGCGGCGGCCAACAGCTGCTTGCCGAAAAGGGCACTAAACCGCAAGTCTACTACCTGCGCTGAAAGGGGGCGAGATTGTGGAAAAAAGAACAAATGGCAACCTTTATCTGGGCATCCTTGCCTTGATCACCCTGACCGGGCTAGGCGCCTGGGTTTACCAACTGAATAACGGCCTGATCGTTACCGGGATGCGCAACGTGGTATCCTGGGGGCTGTATATCACTTCCTTCATGTTCTTCGTCGGCCTGTCGGCCGGCGGCCTGATCGTGTCCGCCGCGGCCAGCGTATTCAATATTAACGCATTCAAGGCGGTCGCCAAACCGGCCGTCATCCTTTCGACAGTATGCATCGTTCTGGCCGGGCTGTTCATTCTGGTGGACCTCGGCAGCCCCGGCAGGATTCTCAATCTGATCCTTTATTCCCAGTTCCAGTCGCCGCTCGTTTGGGACGTCATCGTCATCGCCATCTACCTGACCGTGTCACTCCTCTATCTTTGGCAGATGACCCGGCCCGCCCCCGACAGACGCAAACTAGCCTTTTTGTCTGCGGTCGCCCTGCCGGCCGCCGTGATTGTCCACTCCGTGACGGCCTGGATCTTCGGGCTGCAGATCGCCCGCGTCAGCTGGCACAGCGCCCTGATGGCTCCGTTGTTCGTCGTTTCGGCCCTTGATTCCGGACTGGCCCTGCTGATCATCGTGTTGTCCGTGCTCGAGCGGGTTTCGGACTACAAGGTGGAACCGGGAATCTATACCCGACTCGCGGGACTATTGGCCGCCATCGTGGCCGTTGACGCATTCTTCGTCTTCAGCGAGATGCTGACGGCCTTCTACCCCGGTGAAGAAAGCGTGGCGTCCGTTTTCGCACTGCTCATCAGCGGGCCGCTCGCGCCGTTGTTCTGGGTGCAGGTCGTACTCGGCCTGGTCGTGCCCTTCTTCCTTCTCGCCAGCGCTGCCGGACGCCAGGCCAAGGGCAGGGTTCTGTTCGCCTGCGGCCTCGTCATCCTCGGGGTTTTCTGCAAACGCGCCTGGCTGCTGTTGTCTTCCTTCCTCCTGCCCCTGGTGGGAGACGCGCCCGGCATCACCATCGGACAGGCGCCGGCAGCGGGGAAGACGATCGACATGTGGTCCATGACCGGTTCCTACACGCCCACCCTCGTCGAGTGGACCATCTTCCTCGGCATCGTTTCGCTCGGTATCCTCGCTTTCATCATGGCCTGCCGCAGATTGCTGTGGGCCGACAGGGACACGATCGGCGCCGTTGGCGCGCCGCCGGTCGTCGAGTAGCCGGCGATGGTCGAATCCTGGCAAGAAGTCGCAACCGTTCGCGCCGGCGTTTACCGCCTCCTTGGCCATTGCCTGCTGGAGCCTGTCTTCGCCGACCGGGCCGCACTGCTTACTCCGGAGTTTTGGCGGGCCTTCCCCCTGGAACCGGCGAACGACGTCATGGCTGCCGCCCTCGGCCAGCTTGACGGCGTCACCACCGGACTGTCCGGGTTGCCCCGGGACGAGGCGCTCCAATTGGTTCAGACAGAATACACGGTCCTCTTTCTTGGCGCCGGTGAGCCGCTCGCACCGCCGTGGGAATCATTGTACCGCACCCCGGAAAAGCTGCTGTTCGGTCCGCCTGTCGGGCAGGTGAGGGCGTTCATGGAGCGTTTTGGCGTCGAAGCCGTGGAGAAATACCGTATGCCCGAGGACCATATGGGCCTCGAACTCATGCTGGTGGCTGCCGCCAGCGAAGCCTCGGTCCATAAGGGCGGCGCAGATTGGCAGAACTCGGCCCGGCTTCAGGCCGAGTTCATCGTCGCCCATCCTCTCGACTGGATCGGCGACCTGGCTCGCGACGCCGCCGACCATGCCACGGCTGGTTTCTATGCTGCCGTCATCGGCCTGGTCCACGGCGTTCTCCTCTGGGACAGGGAACTGCTCGACGAGTATCTCGCCGCTCCATAAGGTCGGCAAAAAATCAATTGGGGTTCGCCTGTAATTTCAAGACCGACAGCGACGCCATCGTAAAGGAGGCGTCACTGCCGGTCTTGATTCAGCGGGTCCTAAAAAATTGTTCGAAGGAGTGAGGGCATGCTGAAGGAAATCCCATCGGCAGAGGAATTGAGGGAGCTTTTGGGCGGGGAAGCCTTTGCCGCATGGAATGAGATCACCGCGTTCCTTGGGCGGAACTATTCGTTGGAGATAGCCTGGGACACCGGCCGGAAAGCGGGAAAACATGAATGCAAGTTCCGCCGGGGAGCAAAAACCCTGTGCGCACTTTATACGCGGGAAAACTGTTTTGGTGTGATGGTGATTTTCGGCAAGAAGGAACGGGAACAGTTTGAGCAACAGCGGGCGTCATTTTCGGAAATGGTCCGCCGGATTTATGACGAAACGCATCAATATCATGACGGAAAGTGGATTATGATTGAGGTTCGGGACGAGAAGATTTTGCCGGAGATCGAGCAGTTGATCCGAATCAAGAAAAAACCGCCGCGAAAAACGTGATGTGGGGTTAAAGAAAAGGAGGGGCAGCGATGGCGTACAAGTATGACATGGTGTTGAAAGGCGGTACGGTTGTCGATTTTGCAACAGACCGGGAGGAACTTCTGGATGTGGGCATCCGGGACGGACAGATTGCGGAAATCGCCCCGGAGATCAGCCCGAGCCTTTCCCGGGAAGCTTTGGATGTGTCCGGTCGGTATGTAATGCCGGGGATCATTGATCTGCATACCCATTTTTCCCACTGGATCGGCGGCGGGTTCGGACACAAAATGCTGGCCCAGGCCGGGGTGACGACTGCGCTGGATATGGCCGGCCCGGTCGAAGGCGTGTGGGATTTGGCACGGGATTATGGCGTTGGCCTGAATATCGCCAGCATCGAATATGTCCGGCCGGAACATACGGTGAAGACGGTCGATCCGTCGGCGGCGGAACTTCAGGGATTGCTTGACCGCTCCCTGCAACAGGGGGCGATCGGACTCAAACTGTTGGGGGGCCATTATCCGCTGACGCCGGACGCCACCGCCCGGGCGATCGAACTGGCGAACCGCAACAAAGCCTATATTGCCTTTCACTGCGGGACACTGCGGAATGGCTCCAATATTGAAGGTTTTTTGGAAGCCGTCGAACTGGCGGCCGGAAATTCGCTGCATGTGGCCCATATCAACAGCTATGCCCGTGGCTTGAAACGGCCGTATATGGTGGAGATGGAGGAAGCGATCGACGCGTTGGTCCGCAATCCGGCGATCCGTTCCGAATCGTACCTGTCGCCGATGAACGGCACCAGCGCCAAATGTTCCGATGGAGTGCCCGAGAGCCTGCAGACCCAGACCAATCTGGCTATGGGCGGCTTTCCCAAAACCGAGCAGGGTTTTGAAGACGCGATCCGGTCCGGCTGGGCGCATGTCAACATGGAGGCGGGCGGCGCCATGGTGCTGGCTACGGGAGACAAGGCCGTGCAGTACTGGCGGGAGCGGGGAACGGATACGACCGTCAGCTTCAAGGTCAACCCGCCTGAGCCCCGAATTCGTCTGGCGTTGGCGAAACGGCCGGATGGCGCGTTCGTGGTTGACTGCATCAGCACGGATGGTGGCGGCATCCCCCGCAATGTGATCGTGTCCATGGGGTTGTCCTTGGTGAAGTTGCAGGCGCTGACCTTCAAGGAATTTGTCCGGAAGACCAGCTTTAATCCGGCCCGGATTTTGGGCCTGCACCGAAAAGGCCATTTCCGGCCTGGTGCGGATGCCGACATTACTGTGCTGAACCTGGAGAAACAGGAACCGGTTCTGAGCATGGTCCAGGGCCAGGTCATCATGTACCGCGGCTATGTCTGCGGCAAAGGCAGCCGGGTGATCACCACCCGGGCCGGGGAAGCGTTCGTGCGGGGCAAGGGACTGACGCCGATCGTTGTGGATCTGGCGGAAAGCGGCTTTTATCAGCCGGTGTGATTTGTCTTTCGGTGTTCCTCTTTGCGGTCAGATAGGTGGCGTCGCCGGCAAGTAAGGTGTAAAATAAGAGCATTACGGGTTTAATGGGAGATGTCATGGGCGAGCAACTGTCACGCAAAGGTTTGTTTCATTTGTTTATCGTATATACTGTCTGGAGTACGACCTACCTGGCGATGCGGGTCGGCGTTCATCCCGACAACGGTTTTCCGCCGTTTCTGTTCGGGGCGCTCCGGATGGTGGTCGCCGCAATCTTGCTGTTTGGGCTGGCCCGCTGGCAAAAGCAGCCGTTGTTCTCAAATCGTTCAGAGTTGACCTCGTTGGCGATCGTGGGGAACCTACTGTGGATGGGCGGCAATGGCATGGTGCTGTGGGCGGTCCAATACGCCGGATCCGGGTTCGCTTCCCTGATTGTATCGTCGGCGCCGATCTGGGCGACCTTGATTGAGGTGGTCTGCTATCGAAAAAAACCGTCGTTGATTCTGCTGTTGTCGCTCTTTGTCGGGTTTACCGGCGTGGCCGTTTTGAGCCTGCCTTCCTTTGAAAGCGGCGCATCCCGGGATATGTTGGCCGTTCTGGCATTGGTGCTGTCGGCGGTATGCTGGGCTTCCGGTTCCGTGATGCAGAGCCGCCGACCGGTCCGGCTATCGGCCCAAGTGATGTCGGCCTATCACCATCTGTTTGCCAGCGGCGGCTTCTTACTCGTTTCCTTTCTTGTCGGCGAACCGGCGCCGCAACCGACATCCGCGGCTTGGTTGGCTTGGCTGTATCTAGTGTTTTTCGGTTCGGTGTTCGCCTTTACGTCGTACATCCTCTCGCTGCGGCTGTTACCGCTGAACATCGCCATGACATACGCTTATGTCAATCCGGTGTTGGCGCTGTTTCTGGGCTGGCTGTTGCTCGGCGAGCCAATCGGCGCCTGGACGGTATGGGGGGCCATGCTGGTCATTCTCAGTGTGTTCGGGATTTTCCGCGTCAAGCTCGCCCCGGCCGCTGAAAAATGAAGAGAAAAAGGGCTCTCCGGTTGAACCGGAGAGCCCTTGCCAATTTGATGGAGTTTTTGTTGGGGGATCAGAGCGATTCGCCTTTTCCCTCCACATTGGAATTGGAGTGTTGTTTGAACCAGCCGATAATCACCGGCAGGACCGAGAGGACGACCACTGCGATGATGACCAGGGAAAAATTCTTTTTGACCAGCGGCAGATTGCCGAAGAAATAGCCGCCGGCGCAGAACAGGACCACCCACAAAATGCCGCCGGTGATATTGAAGGATGTGAATTTGACGTAGCGCATCTCGCCCACGCCGGCCACAAAGGGGGCAAAGGTGCGGATGATCGGCATGAACCGGGCGATGACGATGGTGATAGTGCCATATTTTTCATAGAAGTGACGGGTTTTCAGCAGATGCTCCTTCTTGATGAAGCGCATCTCCTGCTCGTAGATTCGGTGGCCGATAAACTTGCCGATCGAATAGTTGAGAGTATCGCCGAGGATGGCGGCGGCGCTGAGGGAAACCAGCAGCAGCTTGATGTCGAGAACACCGGTGGCGGCAAAGGCCCCGGCCGCGAACAGCAGTGAGTCGCCCGGCAGAAACGGCATGACGACCAGACCCGTTTCCGCAAAGACGATGCCGAAAAGGATGGCGTAGGTCAGGGTGCCGTAACTTTGGATGATCATGCCGAGATATTGATCAAGGTGAAGGAAAATATCGACCAGGTGAAGAAAGAGTTCGGTAAATTGTTGCAGGATAGCCAAGATACTACCTCCCGGAGGTTGTTATTTTTACAGGCCGGCCATTGCCAAACGGCCGAAGTCACTAACCAATATTATACCACAGATCACGGCGAATGATGAAAATTTATCCGAGGCGGGACGCGGTCGGAGCGAGCGAATCCGGTAAATCATTGCGAATCCCCGGGAGGCATGATAAAATTCAAGAATCAAGAATATCGTTCGGGAATCGATGCGAAAAAGCAATGAAGCTTTGGTGCGGCGCAAGCCTGCATCAAAGTCTTTTCTTCTTGCTGCGGGGATAATCGTTATTGGAGGGATCAAAGTTGAACATACAAGACGTGGTCGCCGACAGGCTGGCGAATGTTCCGTTCGCGGAAATCCGCAAAGTGGTGGAACGGGCGACGCAACTGGAAGCTCAGGGGAAAAAAATCATCCATTTCGAAATCGGCCGGCCCGATTTTGACACGCCGGAACACATCAAGGCAGCGGCCATCGATGCATTAAACCGGGGGTTCGTCCATTATCCCCCCAACAATGGCATTCCCACGTTGCGGGAAGCATTGGCGGCGCGGTTGCAGGCGGACAAGAATTTGACGTACGATCCGCAGACGGAAATCCTGGTGACGGCTGGCGGACAGGAAGCCCTATACCTGACCTTTATGAGCATCCTCAATCCCGGCGACGAAGTCATGGTGCCGGCGATTTGTTTCGGCCCGTTTCCGCTGGTTGTCGGGTTGGCGGGCGGGATACCGGTGCCTATCCCGTTGCAGGCGGACAATCACTACGCCTGTGATCTGGCCGCCGCCAAACAGGCGCTGTCGCCGCGGACCAAAGCGATCCTGGTTAATTCGCCGCACAATCCGACTGGCGGCGTGCTGACCGAGGCGCAATTGCGGGAAGTCGCCGCATTTGCCGCCGAAAACGACCTGCTGTTGATTCTGGACGATGCCTACGACCAGATGATTTATGAAGGGAAAGTCATTTCGCCGGCGACGTTTCCGGGGATGCGGGAGCGAACCATCATTTGCGGCACGCTTTCGAAAACCTACGCGATGACCGGCTGGCGGATCGGCTACATTGCCGCCATGGCCCCGATCGTGCATGCCGCGACCAAGATGCAGCAGAATGTGCTGTTGTCCGTGTGCAGTTTTGCCCAGCATGGCGCGGTCGCCGGCCTGACCGGTCCGCAAGACTGTGTACGGTCGATGATGGCCGAATTCGACCGGCGTCGCCGTCTGGTGCTGGACTTGCTGCGAAAGGCGCCGGGGCTGGAAATCACCACGATTCCCGAAGGCGCGTTCTACGTCTTTCCCCGCATCACTTTGCCGCATGTCACTTCGGCGCAGGTCGCGGAATATCTGCTGGAGGACGCCGGGGTCGCGGTGGTCGACGGCCGGGCGTTCGGCGCGGCCGGCAACGGTCATTTCCGCATATCGTATGCGGTGTCGTATGAAGACTGCCGGGAAGGGCTGGAACGGATCGCGGCCGCCATGGGCCGGTTGGCGAAATCCGCAGGTTAAGTGCAGGAGGCGGGGCTCTTCGGAAAATCACCGAAGAGCCTCTCGTTTTAGAGTTATGATCGCGGGGCGATGTAACAAAGGCGGCAGTGGAGTTTTTGGCAACAGGTCAGTATAATATCAATATAGCGGTTCAACCATTTTATCGGTTGAACCAAATCGGAAGGCGGGATCGCATGGCACAGGTGAAACGGATTTTTGCGGAAAAACGGCCGGGATTTGATGTGGAGGCGCTGGCGCTTCTGAAGGATCTGCAGGAAAATGTCGGCCTGACGGGACTGCGGCGCTTGCGGCTGATCAACCGCTATGATGTGGCGGGCATTGATGAGGCGGAATATGCGCTGGCGCGGGAGATCGTTTTTGCCGAACCGCCGGCTGACCAAGTGGTTGATGAGACAATCGATCTGACCGACGCGGAGCGGGTGTTTGCCATGGAGTATCTTCCCGGGCAGTATGATCAGCGGGCCGATTGGGCCGCGCAATGCATTCAGGCCATTACGCAGAAACAACGCCCGGACGTGCTTTCCGCCAAAGTGATTGCTCTCTATGGCGATATTTCCGACGACCAGTTCGAAACCGTCAAAGCGTATTGCATCAATCCCGTCGAGGCCCGGGAAGCGTCGCTGGCGAAACCGGCCAGCCTGGAGATGGAAGCGCCGACGCCGCCGGATGTGGCGAGTTTGTCCGGATTCGGGGAGCTGGCGAAAGCGGGCCGCGAACAGTTGCTGACGGAATTGGGGCTGGCGATGAGTGAGGCCGATTTGGCTTTTTGTCAGGCGTATTTCCGGAATACCGAAAAACGGGAGCCGACCCTTACGGAAATTCGGGTGATCGATACCTACTGGTCCGATCATTGTCGGCACACCACTTTTTTTACCGCGGTAGACCGGGTCGAAATCGAGCCGGGAGCTTTTGCCGCGCCCATTGCCACTGCCTATGAGGCTTATCAGGCAGCGAGACGGAATGTGTATGGCGAACAGCCGCGGGAAATGTGCCTGATGGATCTGGCGACCATCGGCATGAAGGAGTTGCGAAATGCCGGCAAGCTGGCGGATTTGGAAGAATCCGAGGAAAACAACGCCTGCAGCATCGTCGTGAATGCAATGATAGACGGGCGACCCGAAGAATGGCTGGTCATGTTCAAAAATGAAACCCACAACCACCCGACGGAGATCGAACCGTTCGGCGGGGCGGCGACCTGTTTGGGCGGAGCGATCCGGGACCCCTTGTCTGGCCGGTCCTATGTGTATCAGGCGATGCGGGTCACCGGCAGCGCCGACCCCCGGCAACGTCTGGAGGACACCTTGCCGGGAAAATTGCCGCAACGAAAAATCACGACTGTCGCGGCGGCCGGATACAGCTCCTATGGCAACCAGATCGGACTCGCCACGGGACAGGTGGCGGAAATCTACCATCCGGGGTATGTGGCGAAACGCATGGAAATCGGCGCGGTCATCGCCGCCGCTCCCCGGGCGAACGTTGTTCGCCTCAGCCCGGTGTCGGGGGATGCCGTCATCCTGGTCGGCGGCCGGACGGGACGGGACGGCTGCGGCGGCGCTACCGGTTCTTCCAAGGCGCATACGGAAGAATCCTTGTCCGCCTGCGGCGCCGAAGTGCAAAAAGGCAACGCGCCGACCGAACGGAAAATCCAGCGCTTGTTCCGGAATCCGTCGGTCAGCCGCATGATCAAGAAGTGCAATGATTTTGGCGCTGGCGGCGTGTCAGTGGCGATCGGTGAATTGGCGGCTGGCCTGGAGATTGATCTGGATGCGGTGCCCAAAAAATATGAAGGACTGGACGGCACCGAACTGGCGATTTCCGAATCGCAGGAACGGATGGCGGTCGTGGTGGACGCGGCGGACGCCGACAAATTCATCGCGCTGGCGGCGGCGGAAAATCTTGAGGCTACCCTTGTGGCCCGGGTCATGGATACGGGGCGCTTGCGGATGCATTGGCGGGGGCAGCCGATCGTGGATGTCAGCCGCGAGTTTTTAGATACCAACGGCGTGCGGCAGCATGCCTCCGTCACCATCCAGGCGCCGGCAGCAGCGGATTATTTCAGCCGGCCGGTTCCGGGCGGCGATCTTGCCGAAGCCTGGTTGGCCAACCTGACCGATTTGAATGTATGCAGTCAACGCGGGTTGATCGAACGATTTGACAGTACGATCGGCGCGGCGACCATTTTGATGCCTTTCGGCGGGGCTTGCCAGGCCACGCCGGCGGAGGGAATGGCGGCCAAACTGCCGGTGCAAGCCGGCGAGACGGATACCGCCACATTGATGTCTTATGGATTCAATCCATATCTGTCGGAATGGAGTCCGTTCCATGGCGCCGTTTACGCTGTCGCCGAAGCGGTGGCGAAGATCGTCGCGATGGGCGGCGAGCCTGCCAAAGTGCGGTTGACCCTGCAGGAATACTTTGAAAAACTCGGCCAGGATGCCGTCCGCTGGGGCAAACCCTTCAGCGCGGTGCTGGGGGCTCTGTGGGCGCAGCAACAGCTCGGCGTTGCCGCAATCGGCGGCAAGGACAGCATGTCCGGATCGTTCAAAGAAATGGATGTGCCGCCGACCTTGGTCGCTTTCGCCGTGGCGCCGGTGGAAGCCGGTCGAGTTTTATCCCCGGAATTCAAACAGGCCGGCCATGAAGTTGTTTTCATTCCTCTGCGCCGGGATGCCGCCGGCATGCCGGATTTTTCGGTGGTGAACCGGACTTTCGCCCGGGTCGCGGCAATGATTGGCAACAAACAGGTGGTAGCGGCGCGAACCGTCCGCAGCGGCGGGATCGCCGCCGCCATCAGCACGATGGCTTTCGGCAACCGCGTCGGGGTTGCCGTTGCGCCGGAGATTTCACGGGAACAGCTGTTCCGGACTGAACCCGGCTCGCTAGTTCTGGAACTGGCAAGCGGCGTGACCGCAGCCGAAGTTCTCGCTGGGGTCGAGTATTTGCCGCTTGGCCGGACGACGGCGACACCGGTGCTTTCCGTGATGGGATCGGAAATTAGCCTGGATGCGGCCCAACAGGCTTGGGAGCAGCCGCTGGCGAAAGTGTTTCCCGTCGTCGCCGAACAGGGAAGAGAAACGGCCGTGTTCAAACCCTTTACAGGAGCGGCTGTCCGCACCCGGGCCAAGACGACGGTAGCTCGGCCACGGATCTTTATTCCCGTTTTTCCCGGTACGAACTGCGAGTACGATTCGGCGCAGGCGTTTGAAAAAGCGGGCGGCAGCGTCGAAACTCTGATCGTACGGAATTTGTCGGCCCGCGATATCGAAGAGTCGGTCCGGGCGATTGTTCAGGCCGTTGACCGCTCGCAGGTTCTGATGTTCCCGGGCGGCTTCAGCGCCGGCGACGAACCGGAAGGATCGGGCAAGTTTATCGCGGCTTTGTTCCACAATCCAGCGTTGACGGATGCCGTCAGCCGACTCCTGCAGGAGCGCGACGGGTTAATCCTCGGGATCTGCAACGGCTTCCAGGCCCTCGTGAAGCTGGGCTTGCTGCCGTATGGCGAAATTCGGCCGTTGACGGCCGACAGCCCGACCTTGACCTTCAACCGGATTGGTCGGCATATGTCCCGGATGGTGCAGACCCGGATCGTTTCCAAACTTTCTCCCTGGCTCAGCCGGACCGAAACCGGCGTTGTGCACACGATCGCCATATCGCATGGCGAAGGCCGCTTTGTCGCCGCGCCGGATCACCTTCAACGCATGGCGGCGGCCGGGCAGATCGCGACCCAGTATGTGGATGGATCCGGCAATCCTTCGATGGACATTTGCGTGAACCCGAACGGATCGGATTGGGCCATCGAAGGAATCACCAGTCCCGATGGACGGATTTTCGGCAAAATGGGCCACTCGGAACGGATCGGCCGGTTTGTGGCGATGAATGTGCCGGGCGAGAAAGATCAGCGAATCTTCGAAGCCGGCGTGGAATATTTCCGCTAACGGATCCAGCAATCGGAATAGACCTGCGGTTTAGAAACCGGGGTCTATTTTTTTTCGGGCGGATGCGGCAGGAGCGTCGGCCTTTTCAAAAAAACAATCAGAATTTTATTGTATTGACAAAAAAATCAGGCGTGCGATAATTATAGCGTGAAACGTTTACATCAACAGATGTTTCTTCTTTTTTCGAAAATATGTAAACGTTTACATTGCTAAAAAACAAAGGGGAAACATGCGACAACGGGAAAAGCGGAACAACCCGGCGGTAACAATTAGAGATGTGGCTAAACTGGCCGGCACTTCCATTGCAACGGTTTCCTATGTCTTTAGCGATCGGGAACGGCCGTTGCGGCCCGAACTGCGGGAAAAAGTTCTCCAGGCCGCGGCGGAACTGGGGTATGTCAAAAATGCCGCCGCCAGCAGCTTGAAGGGGAAAAAACGTGGAATATTGGCGGTAGTGGTTGCCCAGTTCGGCAATACCTTTTTCACGCGGATGTGCGTGGAAATCGTATCGATTGCCCGTCAGGCCGGTTATGTTGTGACATTGTGCAACAGCGATGAGGACTTGGAACAGGAACGACTGATTTTGGAGCGATTGATCGCCCAACGCATCGATGGCTGCATCATCTGTCCGGCATTTTCCCGCAGCGACAATGTGGAACTTCTTCGTCAGCATCATGTGCCCTACGTGATTTTGGAACGGTCTCTGGAAATTGGCGCACCGGCGTATTCGTTCGTGGGTCATGACAACTTCCAGTCGGGTTATCTGGCGACACGCACCTTGTTGGCTGCGGGACACCGCCGAATCGCTTTTTTGGGCTGGAATACGCCGATCCCCAACGTGCGTGAGCGGGTGGACGGATATAAAACCGCCATGCGGGAATGGGGAGTGGCGGAAGATCAACTGTGCGTACTGCTCGACGAACTGTCTATGGAAGCCGGCTGGCGCATGGCCTCGCAGTTGCCGCCGGAAATGTCCGCCGTGGTGTTGGGGCATCATGAGTCAGCCAAGGGAGTTCTGCAATATTTTCAGGGAAAAGGGGTGATTTGGCCGGACGATATTTCTGTTGTGTTGATCGGGACTCCGGAATGGACGCAGATGTTGCGCCCCAGTCTGACCTGCGTGCAACGTCCTGAGCAGGAAATGGGCCGAACAGCGGCAACGGCGCTTTTGGAGCAATTGGGCGAAACACCGGGGCCGTTGCGGGAGCATGTGCTTAACTGCGTTCTTCAGCTTGGACAGTCGGTGAGAGAATATGATGGGGAGGGGATTTCTGTATGAAACGGGTTGGACGAGGTTGGTTCGCGTTGTTCATGGGTTTTGTCATGGTGATGGCTTTGGCCGGGTGTGGGGTCAAACAGCAGGCAGCCGAAACAAAAAAAGCGGAAGTTAAATGGCCGACTAAAGACATCACGGTAGTGGTGCCATGGAACCCAGGCGGCGGAACGGACCTTACGGTTCGGGCGTTGACGACGGAAATGTCGAAAACATTGGGCGTAAATATCGCGGTGGTCAACACGCCGGGCGCCAATGGTTCGGTGGGAACAAAAAACGTCTGGAATGCGAAGCATGACGGATATACGATTTTGGGCGCCGGCCTGATGCCGTTTACCAGCTACCAGGTCATGGGCTACATGGAACAGGGCCACAAGGACTGGATTACCTGGACGGCGACGTTCTCGCCGAATGTTTTGGCGGTTCGTGCGGAGTCTCCCTTTAAGGATGCAAAATCATTACTGGCCGCATTCAAGGCCAAACCGGGTGCTGTTACCGCCGGAACGGCCGGAGTTGGTTCCGGAGGGCACATCGGAATTGAATTCATTCGTCGCGCCGGCAAATTCGAATACAAACATGTTCCGTACCAGGGCGGGAATCCGGCGATTATCGCTACCTTGGGCGGCGAAGTCGATTTCACTCCCCAGCTTTCCATGGAAATGACGGACATGTTCCGGGCGGGCAAGATGGTGGCATTAGCATCGCTTAGCGACAAGGCGTTGGAAATCGAAGGCGTCAAGCCGATCCCTTCGTTGGGTGCCGAGTTGCCGGATTTGAAAAAAACGCTGCCAATGGGTGAATTCTTTGGCTTGACGATGCCGAAAGACGCACCGCCGGAAGCGATCAAAAAGATTGACGAAGCTTTCAAAAAAGCGATGCAGAGCGAAACGATGAAAAAATTCGCCAAAGACAAAGGCGTGGTGCTGGTTGGCTATGGACCGGAAGAATCGATGAAAAAACTGGACAATCTTGCATCCGTTGTCTGCTGGACTTTGTACGATACGGGAACAGCCAAGGTTTCACCGGAAAAGTTCAATATCGCCAAACCATAGGCGAAGTTGACGGGTCGGGCCGGCCCTTGGCCGGCCCGGTACTTTTTACATGAAGGAAGGATCTGCGTGCGTACTTCAGTGAGGACCGGAAGCAGCGGCGATTTTTTTTCCGCCATTGTTTTGCTGCTGTTTACTGCATTCCTGTTCCAACAAAGCTTGCTCATTCATGGGGACGCCAAAGTACCCTGGCCGGTTTCGCCGGCGTTGTTGCCGGTATTCCTTGGCTGCTGCCTATTGCTGTGTGCGCTGATTCTGTTGATGCGCAGTTGTGCGGGCCAGACCAGCAAAGAACTGATTGGCTCGATCCTGGCGCAGACCAGCGACTGGTTTAGTGCGGAAGATTCGGACTGGAAGCGAATTTGCGGCGGGATTCTTCTGCTGGGGTTGTATATTTTTGTTTTCATTCCGGTTTTCGAATTTTGGTTATCGTCGTCGTTGTTTTTGTTGGCGATCTTCTTATTCCTGCGGGCTGCCGCGTATTGGAAGATTTTCCTGGTGACCGCCGGATCCGTGGGAGGAATTATTATCCTATTTCAGAAAATATTTAACGTGACGTTGCCGTAATTAGGGGGGAACCGCATGGAGATTCAATATCTGGCAAACGCGCTGCTTGTGTTGGCGACGCCGGAAGCGCTCGTCACGTTGACGTTGTCCGTGTTTTTTGGTCTGATTGTCGGCATGCTGCCGGGCTTGACGGCAACGATGGCGGTTGCCCTTTTGACCGGCCTTACCTATAAAACGAGCCCGGATATGGCGATTTTGTCGCTGATCGGTGTCTATGTCGGCGCGATTTCCGGCGGCTGCCAGTCGGCGATTTTACTCAATATTCCGGGGACTCCCGCGTCGGCGGCAACCGCGCAGGATGGCTATCCCATGGGCCAGCAGGGGAAAGGCGGCCTGGCCATTTTTTTGGCGACTTCGGCATCAGCGCTCGGCACATTGGGCAGCGTTATTTTTTTGTTGTTCCTGACCCCGTTGTTAACCAGTTTTGCGTTGAAATTTGGCTCGTGGGAGTTCTTTCTGCTGGCGGTATTCGGCATTATGATCTGTGGGCAGCTGGCTTCCGGCGGGGATCCGTTGAAAGGATGGATTGCCGGGATTCTGGGTTTGCTCGCCTCGCTGGTCGGGCTTGACGGTTTGCAGGGCGTTCCCCGGTTTTCTTTCGGTAGTATTGATCTTATGGCCGGTTTTTCCCTGATTCCGATCATGATCGGGTTATTCGGTTTCCCGGAAATTGTGGCGTCCTTCAAAAAAACAAAGACTGTAATCGGCGAATTGCATAGCATTGACTATAAAGAGGGCGTAAAAATTTTAGGAAAGAATTGGGAGACGATCTTGCGCTCCACATTTATTGGCGTCATGGTCGGCATTATTCCCGGCGTGGGTGAGGACGTCGGCGGCTGGCTCTCCTATTGGGCGGCGCGGATGCGGAGCAAAATGCGGTCCTTGTTTGGCAGGGGCAATCCCGAGGGAGTTGTCGCGGCGGAGACCGGAAACAATGCCTGTATCGGCGGCGCAATCATTCCAATCCTGTCGCTGGCGGTACCGGGCAGTGCTCCCGCGGCTGTGCTGATGGCGGCGTTCTGGTTGCACGGCTTGCGACCGGGGCCGCTGATGATGACGGAAACTCCCGGCTTTCTTTACACGGTTGCCGTTTATCTGGTAGCGTCTTCGTTTGTCATGTGGGCACTGGGTTTGCTGATTTCCCGATTTACGGTCAAAATTCTGCAGGTGTCGCCGCAGTTGTTGATGCCGGTCGTGTTTCTGTTTTGTGTGGTTGGATCGTATGTGATCAACGACCGAATCTTCGATGTGTGGGTAATGTTTGCCTTTGGCTTTGTCGGATTGTTCATGGCGCATTTGAAATTCCCCAGCGCGCCGTTTTTGTTGGGAGTGATTCTCGGGCCAATGGCGGACACCAATTTGCGACGGGCCCTGACTCTTTCCGATGGCAGTATTCTGCCCTTTTTCACAAGACCCATTTGTCTGTTTTTCGCGGTAATTATACTCTTGATGATTGTGGCCCAACTGGGAGTGTTTTCGCGTTGGACTCCCAAAGAAACAGCGGAAGGAACAGGAGGGAACCAGTGATGAATCCTATTCGTGTGGGGCTGATCGGTAGCGGATTTGTCGCCGAACTGCATATGAACGCTTACCAACGGGTCTACGGCGTCGATGCCGTCGTCAAGGCGGTTG
>CAZRQI010000015.1:19350-21614 GCA_964602025.1 uncultured Veillonellaceae bacterium | reverse complement strand
TACTGCCCATGCCGGGCGAACCCGAAATTAAAAAGGGCTCCCACACGGGAAGCCCTTTTTGTTATCATGAAAACTTTGTCCTGTTGCGGTCTTTTGAGAAGCTCGTTACGCCTACCGGAAACTAATAAGGGAAAACCGGGTAATCGTGGCCCGGTTTCTCGTCCCGGGCCCATTCATCATGTGCCACGCGGTATACTGTTCCGCATAGGGATCAATAGCCGACATCCCGTCAACCGGAATGACCACCTGCATGCCACGCATGGCGGCGCCCACCGCCGTGTGCAAAACAGCTCCGTTGGCTGCGGTCCCCACGATAACCACCGTCTTGATTCCTTTCTCTTTGAGGACTTTCTCCAATTCCGTATTATAGAATTTGTCAACGCTGGACTTAACGATCGCATCTCCCGGCCAAGGCGCTACCATCGGCAGGATGTTTTCCGGCTTGCCAGTCGGAGTAAGACTGTAAGCTACTGTCATCCCCTTCTCACGAGCCAATGTCAGGAACGCGGCGATTTTCGGTGCGGAAGCCGCACATCGCAATCGCTCTTTCGTACACAGCGGATCTTGGATGTCGAGGATGAGATAGGCGGTTGTCGCCGCGTCCAAATTGACCGGTTTCAACTCTGGCGCCGCCGGAATCGCCACGAAATCCCACTCATCGACAATCGTTCGTTCCGGAACCATTACCGCCGCTGACGCCGAAGCCCAACTCAGACAGAACGCCAACAACACAACCAAAACAATCAACTTTCCGAATCTGGTTTGACGCATCAACTCGCCCACCCTCTTTCTTTCATTAATTCATAATTAACCCGCAATTGGGTTCGGATGAGTACTTCCATAAATCTTGCCGAATTCCTTCCCAATATGCGGACATGAAAAAAGCTTCTGAAACGCTTCAGAAGCTTCAAACTTTCATTGGTGGGCGGTGACGGGATCGAACCGCCGACATCCTGCTTGTAAGGCAGGCGCTCTCCCGGCTGAGCTAACCGCCCGGGATTGGTGACCCGTGGGGGAATCGAACCCCCGATACCGCCGTGAAAGGGCGGTGTCTTAACCGCTTGACCAACGGGCCTCAAATTGCTTTTTAATTATAAAGGACGGTTAGCAAAAAATCAATGCCATATTGGCAAAACAAAAAAATAAGTTTTCTGGTCCGCGTGGTATAATGAAATGCAAATACCCTTGCAAGCAAAGGAAAGGAAGATGTTCATGGATCCACGAACGACGACTCTGGCCCGAAATTTAATCCGGTATTCAACCGATCTGCAACCCGGCGAAAATGTTTTGATTGAAATGTTTGATGATGCCGAGCCACTCGCACAAGCCCTTATCGCGGAAACTTACCAGGCCGGCGGCATCCCCTTTTTATCACTGAAGAACAATCGGTTGCAGCGCAAATTGCTGTCCGGCGCCTCCCTGGAACAAATGCAGGCAATCGCGGGTTGGGAATCCGAGAGGATGAGGGCCATGCATGCCTATATTGGCGTACGCGCCAGTCACAATATCAGCGAGTTGTCCGATGTCCCTTCGGAAAAGTTGAAACTCTACCAGCAATATTGGTCCAAGCCTGTCCACTCCGAAATCCGCGTCAAAAACACCAAGTGGTGCGTTTTGCGCTGGCCCAATTCGGCCATGGCGCAGTTAGCCGGATTGAGCAGCGAGGCGTTTGAAGATTTCTATTATAACGTCTGTAATTTGGATTATGCAAAAATGGACCAGGCAATGACTCCCTTAGTCGAGCTAATGGAAAAAACCGATTGTGTAAAAATTATCGGGCCGGGTACGGACCTTGCGTTTTCCATCAAAAATATTCCGGTTGTCAAATGCTCCGGGTTGCGAAACATTCCGGACGGCGAAGTGTATACCGCACCAGTGCGGGACTCGATCAACGGAACTCTCGCTTATAATACCCCTTCCATTTATCAGGGAACCACTTATGAAAATGTTCAATTGAGGTTCGAAAACGGTCGGATCATTCAGGCTACCGCCAATCTCTCCGACCGCATCACCGAAGTCTTCGACACGGATGAAGGGTCTCGCTACATCGGTGAATTCGCGCTGGGGGTCAATCCCTTCATCACCAAACCGATGAAAGACACCCTCTTCGATGAAAAAATTCAGGGCAGTTTCCATTTCACACCGGGCAACGCATACGAGGAGGCGGATAACGGCAACCGTTCCGCCATCCATTGGGATCTGGTCTGCATTCAGTCTCCCGATTGGGGCGGCGGCGAAATCTGGTTTGATGATCGGTTGATTCG
>CAZRQI010000015.1:0-19250 GCA_964602025.1 uncultured Veillonellaceae bacterium | reverse complement strand
CGATGATAAAATGGCGACTCGGTCTGTTGAACAAACAATCCGTCCGGTTTCAGCGCCCGGTGTACATCCCGATAGAACTCCCGGCTGAACAAGCCCACTCCGGGGCCGATCGGATCCGAACAGTCTACGATGATCACATCATAGTAGTTTTCGGCTTCTTTCATCCTGGCAATCCCGTCGCCAATCTCCACTTTCAGTTTGGGATGATTTTGCAGAATCGCGGCGCTGATCTCCGGCAGGAACTGTTTACTGGCCTCGACCACCATGCCATCGATCTCAACCATTTTCACCTGTTCGACCGCGTCATGGCGAACAACTTCACGCACAGTCCCGCCGTCCCCACCGCCAATCACAAGAATTTTCCGCGGTTTGGGATGCGTAAACAACGGAACATGCACAATCATCTCGTGATAAATATATTCCTCAAAAATTGAGGTCTGGAAAACGCCGTCCAAGATCAGCATCCGGCCAAACTCATAGGAATCGACCACTTCAACGCTTTGAAAGTCGGATTTTCCAGAAAACAGCGTTTCCTTCACCCGGCAGGTCAACCCTAAATTATCTGTTTCCTTTTCTGTTAACCAAAGTTCCATTGTTATCCTCCTGCTTTGGCCCCACACTCCGGACAAAACTTAGTGCCGGGAGCCGTTTTCGCTCCACATTGCGAACAAAACGTCGTCTGTTTTATTTTTGCGCCGCATTCCGGGCAAAACTTGGCGTTATTGGCTAACGGCGCCTCGCATTGGGGACAGGTCGCCCGAACCCCTTCCCGCCAGTCTTTTTCCGACAGGTGCTTATCTTCTTCCGCCATCTGGGCGTGCGCCCAAACCTCTTCCACCGATTTGCTCGCCTGCGCCGCCGCCATTTCGACGCCCAAGTCCGGAGCACATTCCTTGCACAGCCCTTTTTTGTTATTCCAGCAACTTTTGCGGCAAACCCAGGCAGAGCACCTTGGACACTGAATAAAATCCGGGCGCAATTCTTCAATCGCCTTGATGAAGGCTTCATCGCGCGCTTTTTGCCAGCTCGCCGACCGGACCCTCTCGCTCACGTCCGCTGCCTGCCCAAATAAACCGCCGAATAAACTCCCTGCTGTTTCCAATGCTTCGGTCACAAGACCTGACGTCGATGACTGAAAACGAGTCCGATACCCGGTACCACATCGGTCACAGCAGAACTCAAACTGAAATCCTTTGTTCGTGCTGAGATCATCGTAGTTCCGGGTAAACTGAAAATGGTCGCCCACCTGATGCAGCTCCTTCCATTAATAATTGTATCAAGTTTTATCCTTCGTCACTGCGTGGGAAGAATCCTGCTAAAAAAAACCATACCTCAGGATAAGAATTCCCACCATCACCGCTTCCATTAAGACTACCGGCGCCAGACTCCGAATAAAATCCGACCGGAAGTATTCGCAAGTCACAAGGATACATAGGTGCATCGGCGAAAGCATCTGTCCCGCGGTTCCAATCACAAATCCGACGACAGTCGCAGCAATTTCCTCCGGCGCCAGAGCAACGACCACCGGCATGGACACGGCCACGAACCCTCCGGATGTACCCGTGAGGACACCTGCTACAAAAGTCAGGATTCCGGCAATAATCAAGGGAGATATCATCGAACTCCGCAACATCGCCACAACGCCGGTGAGTGCCCCCGTATCCAGCAAGACCTGCTGAAACAGCAGGACACTACCGATCCCCCAAAGCAATTTTCGATCCAGTCCATGAATCAACATCTTTTTAAGGTCACGAAAATTTTGACGCAGCACAAGGGCCATGAGACTGACAACCGCTGCCATGGCAATCGCTGCGGGCATCTTAAACACAATCACAAAAAATACATTAAGCAGAATCGGTCCGGCCGTCAAAGACAGCGCATGCACACCTTTATGCCGGATTTCCGCCACTTCAGGCATCCCGTTCGCCGATGCATTTTCCGGCACAGTATCCTTTTCATGCAAGCGCATCAGACAAAAGATCCAACCGATCACAATCGCCGCAACGGTGAATGGCAGCATTTCCAGAATCAGCGTCGCCAGCGGAAACCGCGTAACCTGACTTAGCAACAAAAGCCCCGGCATAATGGGATTGACATACTCCCACACATGTCGAAACCAATAATTCACCGTTGTCTTGTCTTCCGGCGACATTTCGTAACGGCGGCTCGCATTTTCCACCATTGGCGCCGAAAACAACGCTCCGCCCAAAGATGGCAAGAAGCCAAGAAAAGCCGGCATTCCCGCCAATAAAAACTTATCGCTCAGCAACCGGGATCGGGCAGCTGCCATGACGTCGTCCAGCAACCCGCTAGTGCGCAACTGATACTCAAGACACATGACAAAATACAGAGCGCCCAGAATCTCCCACGTATTAACGTTTCGCAAAGTTTTTCCGACCGCTGCCGCAAACATCTCTGGGGAGGACCAGGTAAGAAGCTGCAACAACAGCGACCCAACCAACATGGAATGTCCGATCTCGACACGACGATGCAATAATACGACAACCGTGGATAATGTCAATAAAATGACGAATACCGATTGCATATCGAAACTTCCCCCTGAGTGTTGTCGCAAAATTCTTTATTCCCATTTTCCCAGATTCGCCTGTTTTTGTCCATTCCAACCCCTTGCAGGAATCCCGCCGATAAAGTGGAATAAAAAACTTAAGAAGTTTGCGATCTTTTCCCAAATTCAGCAGGAGTACATACAACTTTGTCGAATGATATTTCTCTGAAGGAAATTTGTCAGACAAGAACGAAAAAATGACAGGAGGAAATATTCATGGCGATTAAAGTAGGTATCAACGGGTTTGGTCGAATTGGACGCAATGCTTTCCGGGCAGCCATGGGAAATCCAGACGTCGAGATTATTGCTGTAAACGATCTGACTGATGCCGAGACATTGGCGCATTTGCTCAAGTATGACTCTATTCACGGGAAGCTGAACGCCGAGGTCAAGGTCGAGAATGATTCCATCCTGGTTAACGGCAAACCAATCAAGGTGCTGGCGGAACGAGATCCCGCAGCATTGCCCTGGGGAACTCTCGGGGTCCAGGTTGTGGTTGAATCAACCGGACGCTTTACGGACGCCGACAAAGCCGCCGCCCATATCAAGGCCGGCGCCAAAAAAGTCATCATTTCCGCTCCCGCCAAAGGCGAAGATCTTACCATCGTCATGGGAGTCAATGAGGAAAAATATGATCCCGCCAAGCACAATATCCTTTCGAATGCCTCTTGCACCACCAACTGCCTGGCCCCGATGGCCAAAATCGTGCATGAAACTTTTGGAATCAAGCATGGAATGATGACCACCGTCCATTCCTATACAAATGACCAGCAAATTCTGGATCTCCCGCACAAAGACCTGCGACGGGCCCGGGCCGCCGGACTGTCGATCATTCCGACAACGACAGGCGCCGCCAAGGCGGTAGCGCTGGTACTGCCGGAATTGAAAGGAAAACTAAATGGTTTTGCCTTGCGGGTTCCCACCCCCAACGTTTCCATCACCGATCTAGTCGCCGAGATGGAAAAACCCGTTACCGCCGAGGAAGTCAACGCCGCATTGAAAGCCGCCGCAAACGGTCCTTTGAAGGGAATTCTCGAATACTGCGATGAACCGCTGGTTTCCAAAGACTTCAACGGCAATGCCCACTCCTGCATCATTGACGCCCTGTCCACCATGGTCGTCGACGGGACGCAATTGAAAGTCATTGGCTGGTATGATAACGAGTGGGGATATTCCAACCGTGTAATCGATTTGATTGCCTACATCGGCAAAAAGGGACTATAACCCGATTAAGGAGGGATCCGACCGTGAATAAAAAAACCGTCCGTGATGTTAATTTCAAAGGAAAACGCGTCTTTGTCCGTGTCGACTATAATGTTCCCATGGACAAAGCCGGCAATATCACGGATGATACCCGTGTCCGGGCTACGTTGCCAACCTTGAAGTATTTGTTGGAACAGGGTGCTTCGCTCATCCTCGCCGCTCACCTGGGCCGTCCGAAAGGCGGTCCGGCGGCCGAGTTCTCGCTTAAGCCGGTAGCAACGCATCTGGCCTCGCTATTGGGACGCGAAGTAAAGTACGCCGATGATTGTATCGGCTCGGCAGCGGAAACGGCTGCGAGCACGCTAAAGCCCGGCGAAGTTTTGATGCTCGAAAACCTTCGTTTCCACCCGGAAGAGGAAAAAAACGATCCCTCCTTTGCCAAAGGGCTTGCCTGTTTGGCGGATATCGCCGTCAATGACGCGTTTGGCGTATCGCATCGGGCGCATGCCTCCGTCGAAGGAATCACGAAGTATGTTCCGACTGTCGCCGGCTTTCTTATGGAAAAAGAACTGGACTTTCTTGGTCGCGCCGTAACAAATCCCGAACGCCCCTATGCCGCAATCATCGGCGGCGCGAAAGTTTCCGATAAAATCGGCGTGATCGCGAACCTTCTGACAAAAGTCGATGTGTTGTTGATCGGCGGCGGAATGGCCAATACGTTTTTTGCCGCCCAAGGCTATGCTGTCGGCAAATCCTTGGTTGAGCCCGATAAAATATCACTGGCCAAAGACTTGATCGCCCAGGCGCAACAGAGAGGCGTCAAGCTATTGTTGCCGTCCGACGTAGTCGTGGCCGACAAATTCGCCGCTGATGCCCACTGCCGCATAACAGCGGTAGATGGCATTGGTGAAAACGAAATGGCGCTGGACATTGGTCCGGCGACATGCGCCGCATTTACCGACGCTTTGGTCAATGCCAAAACCATTGTCTGGAACGGCCCCATGGGCGTCTTCGAAATGGACGCCTTTGCCAAAGGCACGGAAGCGGTTGCCAAGGCCGTGGCAAATTCTGCCGCAGTCAGCATTGTCGGCGGCGGCGACTCGGTCGCAGCCCTGGAGAAAGTCGGGCTGGCCGAATCCATTACCCATATTTCGACTGGCGGCGGCGCCTCACTGGAGTATCTGGAAGGTAAAATTCTGCCGGGCGTAGCTGCCCTGGCCGACAAATAAGAACAGGAAGTGACGAAATCTTTGAATAGCAAAAGAACGCCGGTTATCGCCGGCAACTGGAAAATGCACAAAACCTCCGCTGAAGCAATCGCTTTGGTAAAAGAGCTGGCCAATTCGGTAGCCAACGCGGCGGGACGCGAAATTGTAGTATGTCCGCCATTCACCGCATTGATGGCGGTAAAGGCCGCTTTAGCCGGCACGAACATCAAACTGGGCGCTCAAAACTTAAGCTGGGAAAACCAAGGCGCTTTCACCGGCGAAATTTCGGCTCCCATGCTGAAAGACGTTGGTTGTGAATACGTGCTCATCGGCCACTCCGAACGTCGGCAGTATTTCGCCGAAACGGATGAAAACGTCAGTCGCAAGCTCAAAACTGCGTTAGCTGCGAGTTTGATTCCGATTGTCTGTGTTGGCGAATCTCTCTCGGAAAGAGAAGCCGGAATCACTTCCACGGTGGTAAGCCGACAGGTCAAATTAGGTCTGTCCAAGCTAACTGCCGACGAAGCTAAATCCATTATCATCGCCTATGAACCGATTTGGGCGATAGGAACCGGACTTACAGCGTCCACGGATGATGCCAATGCGGTTTGCTCCTTTATCCGCCTTACCCTGACCGGCATGTTTGGCACGCCGACCGCCGACGCCATCCGGATACAATATGGCGGCAGCGTCAAACCCGATAATGTCGACGAATTGATGGCGGCTTCCGATATTGACGGCGCTCTCGTCGGCGGAGCCAGCCTCAAAGCCCCAGATTTTGCCCGCATCATCAACTTTGCCGAACCCAAATAGACGAAGTCCAACGGATACTATTTGAAACAAGGAGAAAATATTTTGGCGCAGTTGAAATCGCCGATACTGCTTGCAATATTGGATGGATGGGGAATCGGCCGTTCCGATGACCCATCCAATGCCATTGTTCAGGCCGGAACCCCCAACATTTCCCGCCTGATGTCCCTATATCCATCAACTTCCCTCGCCTGTTCCGGCGAGTCAGTCGGCTTACCGGATGGTCAGATGGGAAATTCGGAAGTCGGCCACTTGAATATCGGTTCCGGGCGGATTGTCTACCAAGAGTTGACACGCATTTCCAAGTCCATTCGGGATGGGGACTTTTTCACCAATCCGGTGCTCGCGGATGTTATGCATCGGGTGAAAGCCGAAGGTCGAGCGCTGCATTTGATGGGACTGGTATCCGACGGCGGAGTCCACAGTCACATGGATCATATCTACGCTCTGCTGGAACTGGCGAGTCGCCTGAACATCCAGAAGGTCTACGTACATGCTTTTTTGGACGGTCGTGACACTGCTCCCTCTTCTGCCACGACTTTTATTGATGCGTTGGAAGAAAAAATGCAAGAAATCGGCACCGGCCGGATTGCCACGATCATCGGCCGCTACTACGCGATGGATCGCGACCGGCGCTGGGATCGGACGGAAAAAGCATATGCCGCTTTGGTCTACCGGGAAGGCCTACCTGCCCCAACTGCGGCCCAAGCGATCGCGGAGGCCTATGCTCGAAACGAAACCGATGAATTTGTGCAACCGACCATCATTTCTTCCTGCCCCAATTGCGGCATACAGACCGGCGACGGCATTATTTTCTTCAATTTCCGCCCCGACCGAGCCCGCCAACTGACCCGGGCGTTTATTTTCCCCGAATTCTGCGACTTCCCTCGGCGCAACGGATATTTCCCCGTGCACTATGGATCTCTTACGCAATATGATGAAACTTTCCCGGTGCCAGTCGCCTTTCCGCCACAATATCTTTCCGATACCCTTGGCGAAGTGATCAGCCGCAACGGACTGTCGCAGCTTCGAATCGCCGAAACCGAGAAATATGCCCATGTCACGTATTTTTTCAATGGCGGTGAAGAAAAGCCCTTTGCCGGCGAAGACCGACGTCTCATTCCTTCACCCAAAGTGGCTACCTATGACCTCAAACCGGAAATGAGCGCTTTTGAACTGACCGATGCGATTCTGGAAGCGATCCGTTCCCAAAAGTATGATTTTATCATCTGCAACTTCGCCAACGGCGACATGGTCGGACACACAGGCATCATGCCCGCCGTCATGAAAGCCGTCCGGGTTGTGGACGAATGCATCGGCCGGATTACCGACGCCATACTTGCCCAAGGCGGCAACCTACTCATCACCGCCGACCACGGCAACGCCGACATGATGGTTGATCCCATAACCGGTGAGCCCTTTACGCAGCATACTGTCAATGACGTTCCTTTCACGTTGGTGTCCGAAACCTACAAAAGCGCTCATTTGCGCTGCGGAATTCTGGCGGATATCTCGCCGACCATTTTAGACTTGGCCGGATTGACGCAGCCCGCTTCCATGACGGGCCACAGTCTGATAAATAAATAATTTTAAAAGAGGTGTTTTCCATGATTATCGAAGATGTATTTGCGCGCGAAATTCTCGATTCCCGTGGCAATCCCACGATTGAGGTGGATGTGGTTCTGGAAGATGGCTCACTGGGCCGGGCCGCCGTTCCCTCCGGCGCATCCACAGGAACTCATGAAGCCGTGGAATTGCGAGACGGCGAACAGGCCCGATACATGGGTAAAGGCGTTCGCCAAGCCGTAGACAATGTCAACTGCGAAATCGGTCCGGAACTGGTCGGCATGAACGCGCTGGACCAAGTTGCGATCGACCAGGCCATGATCGAGTTGGATGGAACTCCGAACAAAGGCCGTCTTGGCGCCAATGCCATCCTCGGCGTCTCCATGGCTGTGGCCAAAGCCGCCGCTGTATCGCTCGACATGCCCCTGTACCAGTATCTCGGCGGCTTCAACGCCAAGCGCCTGCCAGTGCCGATGATGAATATCCTCAATGGCGGCAAACATGCCGACAACAACGTAGACATCCAGGAATTCATGATCATGCCGGTTGGGGCTTCCTCATTCGCCGAAGCGCTCCGCATGTCGGTCGAAGTATATCATTCCCTGAAGTCGGTATTAAAATCGAAAAAGCTCAACACCGCAATTGGTGATGAAGGCGGGTTCGCCCCCGATCTCAAATCCAACGAAGAAGCCATCCAAGTCATCGTCGCCGCTATCGAGAAAGCCGGCTACACACCGGGAGAACAGATCTGCATCGCGCTGGATACGGCCGCTTCGGAAATATATAAAGATGGCAAATATGATCTGGCCGGTGAAGGCGTCACTAAAACCTCAGCCGAAATGGTTGACTTCTATGCGCAGTTGGTTGAAAAATATCCGATCATCTCCATCGAAGACGGTTTGGCCGAAGACGACTGGGATGGCTGGAAACTATTGACCGAAAAATTGGGTGACAAAGTTCAGCTTGTCGGCGATGATTTGTTTGTCACCAATACGGAACGCCTCTCCCGCGGCATCGAAACCGCCACCGCCAACTCCGTTCTGATTAAAGTCAATCAGATCGGTACACTTACGGAAACTTTCGATACCATCGAGATGGCGAAACGCGCCGGCTATACCGCAGTAGTTTCCCATCGTTCCGGCGAAACCGAAGATGCCACCATCGCCGACATTGCCGTGGCTACCAATGCCGGCCAAATCAAAACCGGCGCTCCGGCGCGGACTGACCGCGTGGCCAAATACAATCAGTTGCTCCGGATTGAAGAAATGCTCGGTGATGTATCCCAATTCGGCGGCCCCGGTGTGTTTTACAACTTAAAATAGTCCTCCCTTCGGGTTTTCGAAGACCGGGCGTTGCTGTCCGGTCTTTTTTTTTCTTGACTAATTTACGAAAGAATTGTCACAAAACCAATTGTCAACGCGAAACTGCTTGTGATAAAATGTACAAGTAAAGTTAGGGGGTGCCAATATTTTGGTTACAGCATTGATGATTCTGGAAGCGATCATCTCGATTGCGTTGATTGCCGCGGTTGTTCTTCAATCCGGAAAAAGCGCCGGCTTGTCAGGTTCAATCGCCGGTGGCGCAGAGACATTATTTGGCGGAAAGAAAAAAGGATTGGACGAACTCTTGGCGAAGGCAACCATGGTGTTAGGCGCAGTGTTTGGAGTCGTTACCATGACCTTGGTCCGCCTGATGCAGTAGTATTTTTCGGAGTTATAAGTGGCGGTACATGCGTGCCGCCGTTTTTTTGCCGAATCATAAGGCTGCACATTTCTACTAAACCGTCGTTTGGCATATCCTATTCATTTCAATTAAGCTAACAGAATTGACAGATTTTTATTAATTGTTCAACATTATAAAGGAGGCAATTGTTTTGGAACTGTACCTCATCCTTTCCACCCTGACCGGCGCGCTGGCACTTGCATTCGCTTTCTATCTCAGTGCAGGCATCAACAGCGCAGATCCTGGCAACGCTCGCATGAAGGAAATTGCCGGCTACATCCATGAAGGCGCCATGGCGTTTTTGTATCGCGAGTACCGTTATCTTGCAATTTTTATCGTTCTCGTATCCGCAATTCTCTCAATCTTTATCAGTTGGCAAACTGCGGTCTGCTTTATCGGCGGCGCTCTTTGCTCGATTCTCGCCGGCTACTTCGGCATGCAGGTTGCTACCAAGGCAAACGTGCGCACTGCCGCCGCCGCACAACATGGGATCAGTCCCGCATTGAAGATCGCCTTTTCGGGTGGTTCCGTCATGGGAATGTGTGTGGTTGGTCTGGGCATGTTGGGCTTAGGCGGCTTTTATCTGCTATTCAACCAGAATGTCGACTACATCACCGGTTTTAGCCTTGGCGCGAGTTCGATCGCACTTTTCGCGCGTGTCGGCGGCGGTATTTATACCAAAGCAGCTGATGTCGGCGCGGACTTGGTCGGCAAGGTTGAAGCCGGAATTCCGGAAGACGACCCTCGTAACCCGGCAGTTATCGCTGACAACGTCGGTGACAATGTCGGCGACGTCGCCGGTATGGGCGCTGACCTTTTCGAATCTTATGTCGGATCGATTGTTGGCGCATTTACCCTGGGAGCCCTTCTGTTTAAAAATGGTGAAGGAATTTTGTACGCCTTTGCGCTATGTGGGCTTGGCATTTTGGCCTGCATCATCGGCATTTTGATCGGTCGGGAAAGCAAGGCCAGCAATCCGCAAACTGCCCTTAACCTGGGCACATATGTTGCTGGAGGCATCACCATTGTTGCGGCAGCCATTCTGAGCCAGATGATTTTCGGCAACATGAAGGCTTTCGCTGCTCTTGCCGCCGGCTTGGCTTCCGGCTTGGCCATCGGCAAAATAACGGAGATTTACACTTCCGGTGATTACCAATCGGTTAAAACCATTGCCTATCAGTCCCAAACCGGAGCCGCCACTACTCTGATTTCCGGCATGGCTGTCGGCATGTATTCCACCATGTGGCCCATGATTTGCATGAGTATCGGGATGTTGGTTTCGTATTATGCCATGGGTGGAGCAGAAAATGCTTTGCTCGGCCTCTATGGTATTTCGTTGGCGGCGGTTGGCATGTTGTCAACCACGGGCATCACGGTCGCTGTTGATGCTTACGGACCGATCTCCGACAACGCCGGCGGCATCGCCGAAATGTCGGAACTTCCCCACAGTGTTCGAGAAATCACCGATAAACTGGATGCCGTCGGCAACACCACCGCGGCCATCGCCAAAGGCTTTGCAATCGGCTCGGCCGCACTTACCGCTTTGGCATTGTTCGCGTCCTACGCACAAGCCGTCAAGCTGGACACGATCGACTTGTTAAACCCGTTGACATTGACTGGTTTGCTCATCGGCGCCATGATTCCCTTCTTGTTTGCCGCATTGACCATGGAAGCGGTCGGCGATGCCGCCAATGAGATGATCGAAGAAGTTCGCCGCCAATTCCGCACCATTCCCGGCATCATGGAAGGAAAAGGCAAACCCGAATATGCCAAATGCGTTGACATTTCCACTGCCGCGGCATTGAAAAAGATGCTTCTTCCCGGTTCCTTGGCCGTCATACTGCCTCTCGTGATGGGCTTTGTTTTCGGCGCGGCCGCACTGGCCGGATTCATCGCCGGCGCACTTGTCACGGGCGTTTTGTTGGCCTTGTTTATGGCTAACTCCGGCGGCGCTTGGGACAATGCCAAGAAGTACATCGAAGGTGGCGAATTTGGCGGCAAGGGAAGTCAAGCCCATAAATCCGCCGTCGTGGGCGATACCGTCGGCGACCCCTTCAAAGATACCTCTTCCCCAGCGATGAACATCCTGATCAAGTTGATGACGATTGTCTCGCTGGTATTTGCGCCTGTAATTTACAAATATGGCGGGTTAGTTGAAAAGTTTATCAAATAGTGATTGGATGATTGGAAGCACAAATAATAAAACCCCGGTTCGCTGCAAAGTGAACCGGGGTTCTTATTATTTGTTCAAAGCACGTCGCATGAATATCTAAACGAATCGTTCTTCCTCACGCGCTGCGTCAACAAGCGGCGGCACCACTTGCTTTTTCCTGGACATGGTTCCCTGCAGCACAAAGGTCGTATCGGTACTTTCTTCGCCGAAAGCGCGGCGCAACAGGCTAACCGGACGTCCGGCATGAAGAAGATGGGTTGTTTCCTGCAAAATATCCGTAACCATCAAGAGGGAGATATCATACCCTTCTTTTTGACGGACCATCGACAGCGCCCCTCCCAGCCCTTCTGACCGCTTGGCTAAAATATCCGCCGCGTCCATGACATTAATCTGACTGATCGAAACCCGATAATCGGCGATTTGAAATTCTTTCAAATCGTACCGAATGATCTCTTCCGACTCCAATCCGTTAAATCGTGATCCGGCCCGCAAAACAGCCATTCCAAACTCTGTTAAATCAATGCCGGCAATTTCGGCGAGTCGCTTTGCCGCTTCCCGATCCTGCGGCGTGGAAGTCGGCGATTTGAACAATAATGTGTCCGAAAGAATGCCGGCCAATAATAGCCCGGAAACATTCAACGGTATTTCAACATTGCGATGCCAGTGCATGTTGGCAACGATCGTCGAAGTCGATCCCACCGGATCATGGCGAATGAAGATGGGTTCTCCGGTTTCCAGCCCCCCCAATCGATGGTGATCGATGATTTCGATAATATGCGCTTCCTCAATTCCCGCCACTGCCTGCGTTTTCTCATTGTGGTCGACCAGAATCACCTTTTCACGTTCTGGCGCGATCAAGCGTTCCCGGTTGATCATGCCGATGATCCGGCCATTTTCGGTCACTGGATAGTTCCGGAAACGGGTTCGGGCCGTCGTTTCACGAATATCACTGACTAAGTCCGCCGGGCGGAAGGAGACAACATTCTTTTGCATGATCACGCGAACCGGAATGCTTTGATTGATCAAACGGGCTGCCGTGTAGGTGTCAAATTGCGTCTGGAACACGAGAATTCCTTTGCTTGCAGCCTTTTCACGCAACTCATTGCCCGCTGGCGCGTTACCCGTGAGAACCAAGGCATCAATCCCGCAGTCCAGCAATTTGAGCTGGGCTTCTTCCCGGTCGCCGGCGAGGGCAATATCGCCTTCGCCGATCAAGTTACGGAAGGTTTCCGCTTTAGCGGCGGCGATCCAGATTTTCCCCCGAACCCCACGATCCATGTCGCCCGCCACGGCAATTTTTCCGTCCAATACCGCCAATATGCCACGGAAAGTCACCCCTGCCGAGGCCAGATCAGGCATCTCCAATTCTTCAAAATAACGACGAGCCAAATCGCCCAAGGACACAATGCCCAAAAGGCTTCCCTTTTCATCGATCACGGCCGCCGATTTTCCATCATTCTCACGCATCATTCGTCCCAATTCCCGCAACGTCTGATCCGGCAGAATCGTTACCAGCACCGGCGACATGATGTCGCGAGCCCGCGGATACAAATCGGCAATCAATACCGGCGAATCCACGCCAAACCGTTCCAGCACAAACCGGGTTTCCGCATTCAGCTTACCGGCCCGGGCGGGCACGGCGGGTTCGCCCAACGCTTGCTTCAGGTGTGCGTAGCCGATTGCCGAACAAATCGAATCTGTGTCCGGATTTCGATGTCCTATAACATATAACGGTCTTGCCATTTAATCCTCCCGTTTTCATTTGCAGTATGGTATTCAGGATAAATGATACTAAACTGTAGTGAATGTATTATACTATATTTCAGGCAGGGTTTGCGCCCATTCCTGTGGAATTCTAAATAGGTAATACATTGAGGAGACTTGTCACATGAAATCCCTGCAAATCATGCCGGGCGCCGAACCTTTTTTGTTGAAGGGCGGCTCAGCCGGGGTTCTTTTGGTTCATGGATTTACCGGAACCCCTGCAGAGATGCGGTTGCTGGGTGAAGCACTTCACGACAAAGGGCATACCGTATTGGCCGTTCGCCTGCCCGGACACGGCACCTGCATAGAAGATATGGAACCGACAACTTGGCGGCACTGGTATGGCGCCGCAGTCGACGGCCTGATTCTTCTCAGCGGCTTATGCACGAAAATTAGTGTGGTTGGCCTTTCCATGGGGGGACTTTTATCTTTAAAGTTAGCCGCCGAATATCCAGTCGACCGTGTAGCGGCGCTAAGCACTCCCATCTATCTGACAGCCCGACGCTTGCCACTATTGCCTCTGTATCGGGCTTTTCGCCGGTTTATTCCCAAAAAGCGCCGGGACTATGATATCGACCCGCAGTATTATATTGGCTATGATCACACCCCGCTGAACTGTCTTGCCAGCCTCATGGAACTCATCCAATCTGTCCAGGCCGATTTACCGGCTATTCATTGTCCGACCCTGCTGATTCAGTCCCGACGCGAACACACGGTAAGACCGGAAAGCGCATCCTATATTCTGGATCACCTGGGCGCCGCCGATAAAGAACTGTTCTGGCTGCAAAAGTCCGGTCATGTTATCACCGTGGATATTGAACGGCAAATCGTTTTTGATAAAGTCGCCGAATTTTTGGATCAAACCTCTGTCAAGGAGTGAAACATCCGAATGGATAAACAAGTATTACGAAAATCAGCTTTCATGATGGGCTTGCTGCTTCTCCTGAGCGTGTCGTTTCCCCTATGCGCCTTGGCGAAAAAGCCGCCGAAGCCAACGACTCCCGCGGCGCCAGTCGTCCCGTTCACGTTCGAGAAACCCACCAACTGGACGCTTTCCCAGAGTGGCGAATGCGATACTTTGACCCTGTTCTTGCACAACCCGGCGGAACCGTTGCAACAATTGTTCTTTTTCCCCCGATTTGGCCCTGTTTACATGACCCAGGAACAAAAATCCAGTGACATGCAATATGAAACCATCAGCGGTCAGTCTTTGCATCGCCTGGATATGCCCGTTATCCAGCCCCTGAATCCCGAAAATTTTTCCCGGTTTATTCCCCAGGTGCTGCAAATGCAAACGATGCGGGATTTCATGGCGGAACGGCCGGGAATAAAAATCGCGGAACCGATTGTAGTCACCCCGCAGAAAAAAGCCCTGGAATATGTGGATACGCAGACGGCAATCATCCGAATCCTGTTTGTGCAAAACAACCGCCTGGGCGAAGGCTTGATCGCCATCACGACCGTTCCATCGCCAGAATACCGCAATGCTCCCGGCGGCGGCATTGGCATGGGATATTTGCTGTATGGACTGACCGCCCCCAAAGGCGAACTTACCGCCAGATTGCCAGCCTTGCTGGCGGCCGGTCGGTCATTCAAACTTGGCGCGGAATATGAGAAGAAATGCCGCAAAGCTCGGGCCGAAGATATGCCAATGTTGTTGCCGGACGGTGCCTCCCTCACTCCTGTATTGAACGCCATGGCGACCCTCTGGGAAAAACGGCAGCCTGTCGAAGACATGGCGGCGGAAAAAAAAGCTGACGGGTTGCGGACCGTGGAGCGGCTTTATCTGCCCACAACCGGCGAAGTCTATGAATTCCCCATGGGGTTTTCCCCGGAATATCTGAGCAACCCCGGACAATATACGCTCACTGGATTACAGCCGCTCCCGGACGATCCCGTTTTATGGCTGAAACCTCCCCTTAATGGCTCAACCGCTGTCAAGAAAAAATAAACTGAAAAGGATTGAACAATAATATGGAAAATATGTACGACGAGCAAAACCAGTGGTGTTTTGCCTGTGGGCAACTCAACCCCTGCGGTCTCAAACTGGAATTTGAAGAACACGATGGGACTTATCTTTCCCATTTTACCGGCTCCTCTCAACACCAAGGCTATGACGGCATACTCCACGGCGGGATTATCAGTACTCTGCTCGATGAAATCATGGCCCGCCATATCTATGCCAAAGGACTCAACGCCGTTACCGCCCGTTTGGAGGTACGCTTTCTGAAGCCGACTCCAATCGGCGTTCCTCTCCTCATCAAAGGACACATCACCAAGAATCGGGGACGTGTATACGAAACGGCCGGCTCGATCGAACTGCCGGACGGAACCATCACCGCCGAAGGCACTGCCAAAGTCTTCGTCACGGATCCGACATGAAGACGATCGAAGGACGCCTCCAAGTGTCGGGACGGGGCTTTGGCTTTGTAATTCCTGCCGATCCGGCGGAACCCGACATCTATATTCCTCGCGCCAACATGAACGACGCGATGCATGGCGACCAAGTCGTCGTCCGCCTGGCCGAGCGGGCGGAAATTTACGGTCGCAAGCCGGAAGGCTGGATCATCAAGGTACTGCAACGCGCCAATACAAAAATCGTGGGAACGTATGAAAGCAACCGAAGCTCTTCGTTTGTAAAACCTGCCGATGTAAAAATCGGCATCGAAATTCTTGTCCCCAAAAAATCCGCCGCCAGCGCCCGCGCCGGCGACCAAGTCATCGTCGAAATCACCCGTTGGCCGAAGCACGGGAGCCCTGCCGAAGGAAAGATCACGGAAATATTGGGGCATGTCGGCGAACCTGGCGTAGATGTCCTGACTGTGATTGCCTCCCATCAGCTGCCGCGAGATTTTCCACCGAATGTCGCCCACGCCGCCGAACGCGTACCAGCAATCATATCGCCGGCGGAGTTGAGTGGTCGCCGCGATTTGCGGGATCTCTCCGTCGTCACCATCGACTCTGAAGACGCCAAAGACCTGGACGACGCGGTTCACGTGGAACAACTGGACAACGGCCTGTTTCGTCTTGGCGTTCATATTGCCGATGTCAGTCATTATGTCAGCGAAAATAGTCCGCTGGACTTGGAGGCCCGTCAGCGCGGCACCAGCGTCTACCTTGTCGACCGGGTCATTCCCATGCTCCCCCATCGCCTCTCCAATGGAATCTGCAGCCTGAATCAGGGCGAAGACCGCTTGACCCTCTCGGTATCGATGGATATCGACTCATCTGGCGGAATCAAACGCTACGAGATCTATCCCAGTGTCATTCGCGTCCGCACCCGCCTCAGTTACACGATTGTCCGCGGGATTCTTGCCGGGAAAGACCCTGCCCTGCGTGAGCAATACGCACCGCTGGTTCCCATGCTGGAATCCATGGAACAACTCGCCGACATCCTGCGCCGCAAGCGTCAACGTCGTGGCGCGATTGATTTTGACCTACCGGAAATCAAAGTACTCCTGGATGAGCAGGGACGAACCGTTGGACTTGAAAAACGGCTGCGGACAGTCGCCGAATCCATCATCGAAGAATTTATGCTCGCTGCCAACGAAACGGTCGCCGAGCACATGGATCATCGGGAAATTCCCTTTGTTTACCGCGTTCATGCTGACCCCGACCCTGAAAAAATGATTAAGCTTGCCGAACTACTCCGCAGTTTCGGCCAACATCTCGGCGCCTGGACGGAAGTTCGACCCATGGACCTGCAAAAGGCCCTGGCCTGGATGGATGGACGGCCAGAGGAAAAAATGGTATCGACCCTGATGCTCCGCTCTTTGAAGCAGGCGCGCTACGAAGCGGAAAATGCCGGCCATTTCGGCCTGGCCGCCAAATACTACACGCATTTCACCTCTCCCATCCGGCGCTACCCCGACTTAATCGTCCATCGCCTTTTGCATGAAACGTTCCTCGGGCCATTGTCACCGGAACGGCGGGAGCTATTGATGAACCAGTTGCCGAAAATCGCCGCCGACTCCTCCGACCGGGAACGCGTGGCGACGGAAGCCGAACGGGATTCTGTCGATATGAAAACCGCCGAATATATGGTACAGTATATCGGTGAGGAATTCCCGGCTGTGATCGCCGGTGTTACCGCATTCGGCTTCTTCGTCGAACTGGAAAACGGCGTGGAAGGGCTGGTGCATGTCACCACGCTGGAAGATGATTATTACCGCTACGTGGAAGAGCAGCACTGTCTGCTCGGTGAACGGCTGAAAAAGCGATACCGCCTTGGTGATAGCGTGACTGTACGCCTGATTCGCGCCAATCCCGCCGATCGCTCGCTGGATTTTACGCTGGCGACCGCCCCGGTCACCAAGAAATCCCAACCCAAGCCAACCCGCCAACCCGTTACCGATGAATCAAAAAACCGCAGAAAGAAGACAGAGGTGAAACCCAGTGCCGGCAAAAAATCAAAGCATAAAGATCGTCGCCGAAAATCGTAGAGCGCGGCACGATTATCACATACATGAAACTTTCGAAGCCGGCATCGTCTTGACCGGCACCGAAATCAAATCGCTCCGGGGCGGTCGAGCCAACCTGACCGATTCCTACGCCCGCATCGAAAATGGTGAACTTTTTCTGATCAGCGCCCACATCAGCCCCTATGACCAAGGCAATCGATTCAACCATGAACCCCGCCGCAATCGCAAACTGCTGATGCACAAATCGGAAATCCTGCGCTTGCTTGGCAAAACTCGGGAGAAAGGCTATACTTTGGTGCCGCTGAAAATTTATCTGTCGCACGGCCTGGCCAAAGTGGAACTGGCGCTGGCCAGCGGCAAAGACCTGTATGACAAACGACAGTCCGCTGCGGAAAAAGACGCCAAGCGCGAAGTCGAACGCACGCTGCGGGACCGGCAGCGGCAATAAGATGATTCTCCCCCTTTGATTTCAATATATATTAAAGCAGCTCATGCAAGAATAAAGCCAGCATGGGCTGCTTTTTTGAGTGTCAATCCATTTCTTTCAGCAGGATTTCAAGGACTCATTATGGAAATATGTCGCATCAGAATTCTGGAGGGTCGAGCTATTGGAAATCGAAGTCAATACGCATGGAGCGACAAAGGCTATCCTGGTGCCCGTGCAAATGGACGGCGAAGCAGTCCCGGCGGTGGAATCTCGCATACGGCGGCTTATTGACGACGGAACGAAGATTATCCTCTGCAACTTTTCGCAAACCGAATTTGTCTCCGATGACGGATTGTCGATGTTTGTCGCGGTCCTCAAAGACTTTCATCGTCTGCAGGGTCAGATGGCTTTTTGCCTGTTAAAACCTGGAGTGCGGGAACGATTCGCTGCAGCCGGTCTGACCAGTGTTTATCATTACTACGAACAGGATGAAGCATTACAGGCTCAGGTTTTACGCGAACTTTCATCCCATTTCGCCGACTACGTAGACTGCCACGCGATTCGTCTGCGTCGGGACACCGGAAAAACCTACATCGAGATTTTTCTCGAGTTCGATGGCGATGCAAAAATGCAGCAAGTTCAACAGAGCATCGACAAGATCAAGAACAATTTGGAAACACGGATCAACTGCAGCGAAGTTTTAATCGTTCCGGCGACAAGAAAACCCGAATCGGCATCGGCATAGAAGGAGAAAACAGGAGATGCTAGTTAAAGGACTGGATAACCTTTGCGTTATCGAACTGGCGAATCGAATCGATGTCTCGTCCTCGCCGGAACTGGAGAAACTGTTCGGTCAACTGCTGGATAACGGACAAGACGCCATTCTCTGTGATTTTTCCAAAACCGAGTACATATCTAGCATGGGACTGCGGGTATTTCTTTCGACGCTAAAACGAACCGTTAAAGCTGGCGGTCAGTTAAGCCTTTGCTGTCTCAACCCCGGAGTCATGGAAATCTTCGACATGACCGGATTAACCGGGCTGTTTCAGATTTTCGATACCAGCGCAGCTGCCCTGGCTGCTTTTCCGGCCCGCGCTTCACAGAATAATGCAGTCTCTCTGCGGAAAGACGAGGGAGACCATCCTGGAATCATGATCGACAAACCGCCGCAAGAAGTGGCTTTGGCCTATTCGATCAAACCAAAGCAAATATGCATGGATGAAAAGATTTAGCTCTGGCAACCGCGCTCCACACCTCCCCTTCTCCTTCGGCGTCAGCTATGCTATAATAATTTTGTAGACATGTTGCGATTCGTTTTTGCTAACCTACGACCCTATACGGGGGCGTACTGGTTTCGACAGGGGCAGTTGTGGCATGGTAAGCGAGCCGG